>NBLJ01000074.1 GCA_002084545.1 Desulfobacteraceae bacterium 4572_123
TTCCGAAGGTTTTGTAAAAGAGCCAAATTCAAGGCGCGCGAATTTTTTGGAAAGAGGCGTACTTTTAGTACGCCGCAATGACAATAAAATTTTAGCGCAACGCATAAGTTGTGTTTTTTACGAAAGCTTCAAAAATAAAAAAGCCATCCCGACACATAGGTCGGGATGGCTTTCACCTGGCATAACCTGAATTAATAGGCCGCCGCTCGGACGGCCGATATCTCTTCCGAATTTGTACTGCTTGATAGCGGATTCACGCTATGCTGTCAAGCCGTTTTTGGGCTGTATTACAAAATGCTAAGCTCAGGGTAAAATTAAATTTTTAGTCAGGTGCGGTTGAATGGGTTTATAAATTTTTCTGGTGTTGTACTTGATTAAGTAGATATAATATGCCTGTCGATAGATAAAACATTATTTTGTGATCGTTTTTAAAGCCATCCGGAATTGATCATTATGAATGACATATTCAATGCCAACGGACTCCCGGTTTTAATCGGCAGCCTGCCATTGGCAAATCACGAGCAAGCAGCCGATCTCGTTTTTCAGCATACACCGCAAATCCCTTCATGGGTGCAATTGCCGATTCATAAAAAGGAGATGATGGTGCCGCAGTTCATGACCAGCCTGCCCGGATACCGCTGCGAAGATGGCAGGATATATGTTGACACGTCCTGTGCCGGGTTTGAAAATGAGCTGCTACAGTTTTACGAACAATACATGGCGGTTATGGACGGTTCCACTGACCTGGAAGGCTCGATGTTTTTGCTGGACGAGGAGGCGGCCAGGGGCTTTTATGTGTTGCTCGAACGGCTGGGGGCGAAAGTTGCGGCTCCCGTGGCGGTGAAAGGTCAGGTTAGCGGTCCGTTTACCTGTGCGACCGGGTTGCATGATCAAAATGATCGTGACCGGGTTGCATGATCAAAATGATCGTGTCATTTTCTACAACGAGCAGCTCCGGGATGCGGTGGTTAAGCTTCTGGCGCTGAGGGCTAAGTGGCAGGTCCGCCGGCTTTCACAATTCGGCTGTCCGGTGATCATCTTTTTAGACGAACCGGCCCTGGCCGGCTTCGGCTCGTCGGAGTTTATCAGTATTTCACATGATGAAGTCGATCTGTGTCTGAATGAAGTTGTTGCCGCCATCCATGAAGAAGGCGGCCTGGCCGGCATTCACATTTGCGCCAACACAGACTGGGCGCTGGTGCTGGATTCGACCGTGGATATCGTCAACTTCGATGCCTATGCCTATTTTGACAAATTCATTCTTTATGCCGAGCGGATCAAGGCTTTTCTGCAGTCCGGCAGGATCATCGCCTGGGGAATTGTTCCGACTTTAAACCCGGACGATCTGGAGCGCGAAAGCCCGGAGTCTCTTTTTGACAAATGGTGCCTGCAGGCGGCTGAAATCGAAAAACTAGGCATCTCCCATGACGCATTGGTCAGACAATCGCTGATTACGCCCAGTTGCGGTGCGGGGGCCCTGAGCCCTGAACTGGCAAAAAAAGTACTGTGGCTTGTGCAGGAGGTATCCCGCGAGATCAGAAACTTCGCATAGCGTCAAACAAACTTGCAACCCTCCAGTTAACCCCATTGCACGTCCGTCCGATAGCACTGTTCTGCTGAAATCATTCACTCAGGGCTTTTCGCAATAGCGGTGGCCTCCTCCCGCGGGGGAGAGGCCAAACCGTATTACGAAAACATTCATATTAGGGTAATATTACCTGACAGGCAAATTTTGCTACTCGGAAAGGGTTTGGAGAACCGGCTTCGAGCAACAGGTGTCGATTAAAATCCTTTCATCATTTTTTGCATAATAAACGGAATCTCGATTCGGCCGGTCGGGGCCAGAATCCGGCTGCTGTAGTCCATGGCATAATATTTTTTCAGGGGCCGCACGAGGCGCCTGAACGCTGATGTATTGATGGCCCGGGCAATTTGTTCGATATTGCGTCCGGTGCATTCGGCCAGCATTCGGGGACCCGAGCCAATGGCCAACCGCCACCCGGCGGTTATCGGAACCTCGAGGGCTTTCATTCCGGGTATGCATTCTTCCTTGACAAATCGGTAGTGTGCGTCACCCTGGCCCGGGATGACATTATAATATTGATTGAATTTCCAGGCGCCGGTCTGGATGCGATACGATTCACCCTGGATCCTACCACTGGGGACCCAGACCCGGTTGCTGTAGTTGAGGACCACCTGCGAGAGTTTGTTCGTTATGACGCGGTACTCACTGTCGGCGAGGATCTTCATCAGCTCCGCCTGGCCTTCGATGGTCGCTACGGCAATGATCCGGGGGCCTTCCCCCACCGCCACATAATATCCTCCCAGCAATTTGAGGCCCAGTTTTTCAAGGGTCGGGTTGTATTCGTCTGTGATAAATGGCGAATATTCATCGTATTTTCCGGGAATGACATCCCAACTTTGAGCGAAAAGTATCGTCATTTGCGCCTCCTTAGGCAATTAATTGGTTTTCTACATTTTGAAGACGCGAGTCATCAGCTCGGCCAGATAATCGGCATTGCTCTCCTGCTGGCGACTATATTTTGCGGGTCTGGTTTGAACCCAGTAGAGGTTATCCGGAAAGGGCTGGTCCGTGTCCAGGACCCACTCCATATCCTGGGGAGAGTCAAAATGCGCTTCAACCATTTTGGCGATCCGCACGATTTCTTCAATTTCCTCTTTGACCAGGCAGGCCGTTCTCTGTAAATCTGCAGGAACCCTGACCATATGGGTGCCGGCATCCTTATAGACGACCATTTTGGTTTTGGTGCCAATGGTGCTTGCGATTTCCCCGCTTTGTTTGTCAACGACAAAGCTGTCCGGCGTAATTTCACCGCTGACAACGCTTTCGCCCAGGCCCCAGTTGGCCTCCATCACTATTTTGGACAGATCCCCGGTTGTGGGCAGCACCGTCAGCGTGACCCCGGCACAGCGGGCGTTGATCATTTTCAAGATCGCTACCCCTATGGGGGCCTTGTCCAGCGCCATACCTTTTTCCAGACGAAAGGCGATGGCCCGGGTTGTAAAGGCACTGCTCCAGACCCGGATCACCTTATCGACGAGATCTTTTTTTCCGCGAACATTCAAATAGGTTTCCATCTGGCCCGGCATACTGATCGCCCCGCTGGAGCGGGTGGCTACCGGTACATCCTCGCAGCTGGTTTTTTCACACAGTCGGCCATAATGCTCCCAGAGCTCATGCGTCATATTTGCGGGCATCGGCTTGGACTCGATGACGCCCCGGATAAAGCGACTGGCTTCGATCTGTTTTTCAACCTTGTTTATCAGCTCATTCTGATTTTTCTGCACATATTCCCGTATCTCAACGCCCGCCCCGGTCGCTTCCATAAATTGCTCATAACCGTCGATCGATATCGAAAATCCCGGTGGGACCCGCATTCCCAGGTGAACCATTTCACCCAGATTAGCGCATTTTTTCCCCACCATGTCGTTGTGCCCGCTGCGCAGTTCATCGAACCAGTAGATCCATTTTTCTGCCATGGTGACGTTTTCCTCCGCTACCGGAAAAAAGAGCCCCGATGTTATTTTCCGGGGGCTCTCCTCCCCGCTGTTTAACCTTTACCTTAATGTTGAGGTTTATTTGTCCAGAATGTATACCGTCCCCAGATTGGCATCCACTTTCACCCGCTGGCCGGACTTGATCTTCTGGGTGCCTTCGAAAACATTCATGACCACCGGGATACCATACTCCCGGCCGACAATGGCGGCATGGGAAAGGCTGGCGCCACGGTCCACGACCACACCTTTGATCATGGAAAAAATGGGCGTCCAACTGGGCGATGTGGTGGCCGCCACCAGGATGTCTCCCTCTTTTACCAGGTGGAGTTCATCTTCGGTCATGATGACCCGTGCCGGGCCTTCGGCCACACCGGGGGACCCGCAGGTTCCATACAGGTCAGCTTTGAGTTCGGGGCGCACTTCCGGCATGGCGCCAACGACGACCTTGAGGGCGATGGGGTCATTGGACTGTACCAGCACACCCATGGCCTGATCCAGATCGAATCCTTCCTTTAACAGGGCAGGCGGATTGGGCGTCTTTTGCCATTGTTCCCACTCCGCCTTTCGGCGCTCTACGATGTAGCGCATGTCAAACTGGTCAGGATTGAGACCGGCCAGTTCCCGGCACATATTTTCAAAAAGGATATAGTCCGTGTAAGTTCCGTACATCATATACATGTGAATTTCCCACATGCGGCGGCAGGTGTTGATGGTCTCTTCAAAATTGTCCAGCAGTTCTATGTTGGAGGCTTCATCGAGATTCAGCGCTTTGAGGCTCTCATAGCGCCCTAAAATCTCTTCAACAAAACCGTTCCACAATTTATCATAATCCTCGATAAAAGGCAGGATGGCCTTGCGAAACCTGGCTTCTCTTCTCTGTTTTTCCTCCTCGCTTTTAACCAGCAGCAGTGTCAGGTAACCACCGCCGTTCATAAATCGCCAGTCCCACCCTTTGACGGTCGGCAAGCTCAATTTCTCGGCGCCGTACTGCATACCGTGTCGACAGAAATTTATCCAGAACCAACCAAACATCGGTGTCCAGGGCGGTACGGAATGGGTGCCATCCAAAAACCAGGCCGGTGATTGCTCGAAATCCCTCTCGGGATCGAATTCCAATCCGGGGACAACATCATACATTTTCATATTAGCCTCCTTTTTGTGGGTTGACACATTTGAATTGCCGGCCAGCGGGATGCGATCGGAAAAAATCCAACCGGTCCCCGGCCTTAATAATTGTTAAAACTCCTGAATGATGCGGGTGCCGCTATGGCTGACCGTCCCTGCCCGGCGACTCCAATGAATCAGTTGCCGGGTGCGTTTTCATATCTTCAATCGCCTCCGGCAGATCCAGCTCTTGCAGCCGCTCGATGCCGGGTATGCCTTCGGCGGTGTACCCCAGGGCCTGGTAATATTCGTCCAGCAGATGCTCCAGATTGACGACCATCTGATCGGTGGCCGGCCCCGCTTGCTGCAAGGGCTCTTTACGCATGCGTTCGGGCAGCGTATCGTCTTTGCGGCCAAATCCTTCGCGGACGTTGAAACAGCGTTCGATACACACGATGCGTTCTCCGATTTTAAGCAAATTCGCGGTGTCCCCAAAATCATCGATGCCGGTGGCAGCAAAAAGAAGGCGGGCATACATGGCGGTGTCCAATCCCGTATTTCCAAAAGTGCAGGCGATAAGAGAATCTTCCAGCGCCTGCTCTTTTTGAACCCGGGCAATTAAATCGCCTTTGCCGGTTTCAACCAGAGGATCGGCCTGGCCTGAAAATTCCTCCCGGGGGCGGCCGTACATGTGGCTGCCACCGATGTTTGAAGTGGCCATACTGAGGGCATACCCTTTGACCCCGCGCGGCTCATATCCCGGAAGCTCCAGGCCCTTGATATGCATGGCAAAAGCGTCGGTACCATCCCCCATTTGTTCGGCGGCCTTTTTGACCCCGTCTCCCAGCAGGCGGCCGAAACCCTTTCTTTTGCCGATCTGTTCAATCAAAGAAAAAACATCTTCCTTATTGCCCCAGGTGAGTTCCAGGCCGCCCGTATCGGCAGATGAAATTATGCCTTTGGCGAACAATTCGCAGGCAAAGGCGATGCACACTCCGGTGCTGATCGTATCGATGCCGTATGCGTCGCACAGGGCATTGGCATCGATCACGAACTGCGGGTCGGTGAGACCGAGCAATGGGCCGAACGCAAAAATAGTTTCGTATTCCGGCCCGTCGATTTGAGAGCCGCGTAAAGGCCCTTGTGTGACCTCACGCATCCCACCGCAGCGGGTCATACAGGCGTAACACCCGGCCCGGCTCTTTTTTAATTCGAAAAACTTGTCGCCGGACAGGTCTTCAATGGTCGGGATGCTCCCTGCCTGGTAGTTTTTTGTGGGTAGGATGCCCATTATGTTTACAATTTTCGTAATGTACGGTGTCCCCAGAGTGTTCATGGTTTGTTTGCGGGGGTGCTCTTTCAAGATGGATACCTGGGTTTTGATCAGTCCCTTGAAAGCTTCAGGGTCGAACGGGGCCGGCTTTTTAATCGGGACATTGATCGATACGGCTTTCAGGTTCTTGGAGCCCATTACGGTTCCCATGCCGCCCCGGGAAGCCGTGCGTTCACCGGAGTGGATGACCGCGTAACGAACCAGCTTTTCACCCGCGGGTCCGATGCAGGCCGATTCGGTGTGCAGGCCGTGCTTTTCTCTTAGCTGCGTCTGCAATTGGCGGTATTCCAGTCCCCAGAGATCGGTCGCTTCCAGAAAATGGACGCCGTCTGTGTCAATGTGGATGTAAATCGGCGCCGTGGCCTTGCCTTCCAGGATGATGAGATCATACCCGGCGTGTTTCATCCATACCCCGAAATTTCCCCCCGAGATGGAGCGAAAAATGGTGCCGGTCAAAGGACTTTTAGACATCACCGCCCATTTTGAAAACCCCTGAAGACCGGTTCCGCCCAGGGCTCCGATGAGCAGCATCAGTTTGTTTTCCGGGCAAAGCGGATCGATACCAGGCGTTAGTTCATCATAAAGATATTTTGCGCCCAGCCCCCTGGCGGAAATAAAGCGCGTGATGTGCCGCCGGGGAATTTTTTCTTCCTTAAAGGAAGAATCGTTGAGGTTAATCCTGAGAAGCCTGCCTGTAATTGTACTCATGGGTCTCCTGCGCGGGTTTAAAACCCAGCCAGCGGGTATCGACAACTCGACGTCAGTGCATACCGATATGCAATCTTGCAATTGGATTGCAGGCGGTAAACACAGTAAAAATGATCCCAACCCGCCGACCTAATGCTAAAAAGGCGGTTGATAGATCCCCGGTTTGATCAGCATATTTGCCGATGGTTTGTGTTAATTTGCCTCTGTGCCCATCTTACCGAGCGGCCGCAGTCAGGTATTGATGTGTCCAGAGGGCACGAGAATTTTACAGCCGTAGTTGGAAACCAGTTTAAGCAGTTTAAGCGTTAACTGCTGATATGCCGGATTTTCCAGCATTTCGCCAATCGTTGCCAAATCTTCGGCCCGGGTTTCATCAATGACATACGGCGTGGCACCCACGGCAACATTCCAACAGCCAACGATCGTTAGACCGAAATGCTCCATTCCCGGTATGTGTTCCTTTTTTATAAACTTTGTATAGTCATCATATTTGTCATAGTTTATATTGTAGTGGTGGTTAAAACGACAGGTTATATGTTCCGGAACGATTCCCTCCACAGGACCGGTGGGGACCAATAGTTTGGTCTTATAATTTGTTACCAGGAAGTGCAGGAGATGGTTGAGTTTTTGAAACTCATCGAGCTGGAGGAGGTTGTTGACACTCTCAACGGAGTCTGCCACGCCCTCCATGATATTGAAAGGGCCTTCCCCGGAGGCGACATGCCAGGACTCTACGATCTTAAGAAAACCGGTTTCATTGATACCGGGTATGTAGCTTTTGACAATAAATTTCCTGAACTCTTCTTCACGCTCTGAAAGAACATCCCAGTATTGAATGAATTTTACGATCATGGTGTCACCATATTTACAACCACTTAACCAATCAACTAATCAACCAATCAACGATATCTGTATTCCTTAAGCCCTGCGCCTTTTACCTTGAGCCTTTTTTTAATGCATTGCACGCCCCCCGTCCACAAGCAGGGTCTGGCCGGTGATGAAATCACTTTCGGCCGAGGCGAGGAAAAGTGCGGCACCCGTCAGATCCTCTGGTTTTTCGAGTCGACGAAGTGGTGTTCGGGTCGTATCGTATTTACTTAAATCGGCTAATCCCCTGCTGGCCTCGGTGTCTGTGAAGCCTGGTGCCACGCAGTTTATGCAGATATTGTATGGCCCTAATTCCACAGCCAGGGCCCGGGTAAGGCCAATAATTCCGCCTTTGGATGACACATATTGAGCAAAACCCTGGGATCCGGTAAAAAAGACCTCGGAAGCCAGGTTGATGATTTTTCCGTAACCCTGGTCCTTCATGTAGGGAAAGACAGCTCGGGCAGCCAAAAATGCACCTTTTACATGAACAGCCATCACCAGGTCCCATTCGGCCAAATCGATCTCGTAGAAAGGCTTGAGTTTGATACCGTCATAGATGGCAGCGTTATTTACCAGAATATCAATTTTACCAAATATATCAGCGGCTTCTCTGGCCATCGCCAGGGTGTCTGTTTCTCGAGACACATCGGCTTGAAACATAGAGGCTTTCCCGCCAATATCTTCTATTCGTTTGACAGTCTCTTTCAGGTTGTCCATATCCTTGCGGGTGACGACCATGACCCGGGCGCCTTCTGCGGCCATTTTGAGGGCAAATGCCCTGCCCAGTCCCTTGGCGCCGCCGGTCACGATAGCCACCTTATCTTTCAAGCGCATGTCAGCTCCTTATTTCTGTCATTCCGCCTTCCCCATTCTTTTCTAGTACTCCCTGCCTTTTTCTTCCCATATTTTAGGCAAGTCAAAATCTTCAACGATTTTTTTAAAGCAGTTGTAAGAGCTGCCGCGCCCAATTCCTCCGCAGGAATGCAGATTGGATGAGCAAATATACATATTTTTTACGTCCGGAATCCGGTAGTTGGCGATTTCCGGAACCGGTCGAAAGCGGTCGTGCATGGAGAGCATCATGGCGCCCTCCGCCCAGCCCCCCTCTTTCATATCCGGATGGCGATAGGCTACATCCAGGGGGGTCTGGATATTATGAGCGATGACATTATCCCAAGTCATGTTGGGGGCATAGATTTGCCAGTCTTTGAGCATATGGTCCACAACTTCCCGTTTCATTTTCAGCCAGTCCTTCTCGGAAAAGAAGCGCAGCGGCGCGGCAAATTCCTCGAGCAGGATTGTATGTTTGCCCGCGGGAGCCTGTGACGGATCGTGAAGGGTCGGAAAACAGCTGTTGAATCCCGCATCCCGCACTTCACCCATTCGTATGGCATCAAAATGGTCGATCAATTCCTGATAGGATTCATAATCAAAAAGATGGATGAAGCTTTTGGCCACTTCCGGGTTGTTTTCCGCTGCCTTAAATTCAGGGGCTTCAGTTAATGCCATATGAACATGGAAAAAACTTGTTTTCTCCCATTTGTAATCATTCGTGCGGACCACAAAATCAGGCTCCAGATGTTTTTCGCCAACCAGTTCCAGGAAAGTTTGATGCGGATTGAGGCTGCTAACGATAAATTTGCCGGCCTCATAATAATAGCCGTCTTCGGTTTCGACCCCTTTGGCACGGCCATTTTCAATGACGATTTTGCTGACCGGTTTCGGACCGATGATCATGCCGCCATTTTTGTAAAGCACTTTGCTCATCACATGTGCCAGGTGGTGGGTGCCGCCCACCACCAATCGATAGTTGGCTGCGCGGTTAAGGTACAAAGGCACCAGAAAACCCAGTCCCTCAAGATCGTAATCCAGCCCCCACATGCAGGAGGCGTAAAGAAAAAAAGTTCGGACATGTTCGTTTTCGAAAAGTTCTTCCACAATTGCTCTGGGGGACATGGGTTGCAGTGCCTGAAGATCCCGCCCGATCTCATGGGAGTTCATTTTGGCCATGGCTTCCATGGCGGGGTGCGGCCGGCAGTAGGTTGCCGGTGCAATAAAAACATCCATATATTCTTTGAACTTAGCGGCCGCTTTGACATAAGTGCGCGCGTCTTTTTCGGAAAATTGGGCAATCGACCGGGCGGTGCGTTCGGCATCCTGATGGATGCATAAGGTGCGGCCATCTTGAAGGGACAGCGACATGACCGGATCAGGAAAGACGAACTTCAGGTCATAAATTTCTTCCATGTCGTGTTTGAAATCCTGAAAAAACGGAGCATAATCAATCTTAATCAGTTCAGAGCTTTTTACCTGGCAGCCAAAGAAAAAAGCGTTACCCGGGCGGCCGACATACTGCATATTACCCAACCGGCAGTGACCA
This sequence comes from Desulfobacteraceae bacterium 4572_123, assembly GCA_002084545.1. Taxonomy (GTDB): domain Bacteria; phylum Desulfobacterota; class Desulfobacteria; order Desulfobacterales; family 4572-123; genus 4572-123. Next base: position 9,915 of record NBLJ01000074.1, read on the forward strand.
TGCAGATTAAGTCCTTTGAGAAAAATCTGGACATCCAACTTTTCAGAAAGTACGGCAAAGAGCTTCAGCTGACGGATGCCGGTACGGCTCTTTTTGGCTATGCCGGACGAATTTTTTTGATTGTCGGGGAATTGGAACATACCTTGAACAGCCGGGGAGATCTAAACCGGGAATCCCTTACTATAGGCACCACCAGAAGTTTTGCGCGACACCTCATGCCGGAACTGCTTTCGCGTTTCCAGAAGCGCTTTCCCACGGTCAGGGTCGCTTTGAAAGTGGGAAGCTCCCGGGAGATTGCCGATGGTCTGATGGCCTTTCAATACGATCTTGGGATTATTGGCAGGTTGCCGGGGTTAAGCAAACTGAAGGTCGTGCCTTATAAACGCGAGGAATTTTGTCTGGTGCTCCCCCCCCAACACCGATTTGTAAAGAAAAAAAGCGTTTCTGTCCGTGACCTGAAAAATGAGCCGATCATTATCCGGGAAAGTGGCTCCGGCTCGCGGCATGCCATTCTTTCGATGCTAAGTTCTTATAATGTGAAACCTTCTGTGCTTGTGGAAGCGGGAAGTGTGGAGTTTATCAAGGGGTATGTTATCAAAGGACATGGCATTTCCTTTCTTTACAAACCTGAAGTGGAGCTTGAGGCCAAGATGGGGCTTCTCAAACCCTTTGATGTTGAGGAAGGACCAATCCTGGTTCAAACGGCTATTGTCTATCCCAAAGAAGGGGATCTCTCACCTCCAGCCAAGGATTTTTTACGCCTGATTGAGCCGCAGCGTGAAATTGAAGATCGTTAGCCTCTCAGGATTTCAATAATATAAGGTATTGAATGATGTATGATGTCATCGTGGTTGGCGCTGGCCCCGGCGGTTCCGCGGCTGCCAAAAGATGTGCTCAAAGCGGATTGAACACATTGCTGCTAGAACGAAAAAAGCTGCCACGCGACAAAGTGTGTTCCGGCATGGTCATGGGACCGTGGGCCCGAGACATTATTCAGCAGGAATTCGGAACAATCCCGCCGGAGATTCTGGTTGACCCCGGTCAATTATCCGGCCATATGATGCATGTGCCCGGGGCGCAACCCCAACGTATTTTGTGTCAAACTCCGCTGGCCTGGAGAAAGGATCTGGATTTCTGGATGATTCAGATAGCGCAGCAAGACGGTGTCGAAATATGGGATGGGGCGAAGGTCATGCAGGTGAATCAAAAGGCTGGCGCCTGCACCGTCAGGATGATGCAGGGTAAGACGTCACAGGAGCTTAAATCAAAATTTGTCATTGGGGCTGATGGTGGCGCTTCGGCTGTCAGGAAATCCTTATTTCCCCTGCTCAAAGTTCAATACTCGGTGCCGATGCGCGAATGCTATGGCGGCGCACTGGACCTGGAAAAGGACTATTTTCACTGGTTTTTTCCGAAATATCGCCCTCGCCCTCGCTTCGGTCTTAACCACAAAGGCGATTGCTTCCTGATTGAAGGCAGTGGAATAAAAGAACTCAGGAATGAGATCATTCAAATTTTAGTTAAATATGGTTTCAATCCCCGAAGCAAAGCCATTTGGAAGGATGCCTGTTTAATACCCAGGCTCCACGAAGCCCTGATGGCTGGATCTTTCTGCCCGGCGCAAGGAAATATCTTGCTTGTTGGAGATGCCGCCGGGCTGCTATTGCCAATAACTTTTGAGGGAATTGGCACGGCTCTTAAGAGCGGGATTTTGGCAGCGGATTCCATTGCACGGTCAATCAAAGAGGGGAAGGCGGCCGCCGGAATCTACCTCCGGAAATCACAATCTATCTTGCGAGCAATCCGTTGCCTGCATTCCTGGAATAAAAAACTGGAACAGGCGGCAACCAAAGGAAGCTCGGAGTTGTCAAAAGCGTTGAAGGCGGCTTATGGGCAGACGCTCAACGTCAGCTAGTTTCCATCTCCCAATGGAGGATACTTGGAAATAAAAACTCATCCCGATTCTGTTTACGACGAGATTTACAGGAGGGCGGAGCCTTACCTGGACACGCGCCGCAACGATGTCCACGTATCCCTGTCCTATGATTTTGCCCGCCGATTGTTGGCCCATTACCCGAATGCGGATGAAGAAATTGTTTTGCCGGCCATCGTTTTGCATGATGTGGGATGGAAAATGGTGCCCGAGGACAAACAGTTAAACGCCTTTGGTCCCAAGGCCAAAGATAAAAAGACACAACGGTTTCACGAGACAGAAGGAGTAAAAATTGCGGATAAAATTCTAACATTTCTCAATTATGACAAAGCAAAAATCCTGGAAATTTTGTCCATTATTGACGGCAACGACACCAGGCAGGAGGCGCTTTCCCTCAATGATCAATTGGTAAAAGATGCCGATAAGTTGTGGCGCTTTACTCCGACCGGTGTAGACATTGATCACACCCGATTCGGCATTCCACGCCGGCGCTACATGAAATGGCTTGATACCATGATAGATGATTGGCTCTTTACACCCCAGGCCAGGGAGATGGCGTATGCAGCGTTGACCGAGGCAAGGTGCAATTCAGGGGCAAAGGAACATTGACCTCAGCGTTGCATAAACAACATGGCAAACAATATCTAGTGGCCCGGTATTATATCTGAATTAAGGTAGATGGGTGATTATGAAAAAGTACGCCCAGAAAATAGGCTCTGGAGAAGTCAGGCAATTTGATCAACGAAATACGATGTTCTCCAGGCCGAAGGATCCTGAAAGGTCCAATGCTAATATACTGGCGATGGGCAAAAAGCATTACGGGGTGCGTAACTTCAGGGAATGCTAATATACTGGCGATGGGCAAAAAGCATTACGGGGTGCGTAACTTCAGGGTGATGAGGGCTATACCTTGCTGGACTGGGCCTTCGCTATGGGTTCTTGGTATCTGGAGAGATGGTGGGGGTTTGGCAACATTGTCGGCAATGAAGGCCTGTATGGTATGAATGGTACCCGGACAAAGCAGATATTGCAGCCAGAGATCGTATTCCGCCGGGAGAAACATGGGTGCTTTCAGACCCGGGGGAGATGACGCGAATTGTAAAAAAGGCGGCCCTCTACATGGGGGCATCGGCGGTTGGAATCTGTAAGCTGGATCGACGCTGGATCTACTCTCATCGTTTTGATCCCCGTAGCCTCGATCATTCTGCCATAGACAATATCCCCGATGGGTTTGAGTCCGCCATTGTCATGCTTCACGAAATGGATTACACTTTAATGCGGACGGCACCGGCCTATGGTGAGAATGCCGCTACGGGCCGGGGTTACTCAACGATGGCTTACGTGGCTGCTTCTGTGGCGCATTTCATTAGAGATTTGGGCTATGAGGCGATCCCCTGTGGCAATGACACGGCGCTAAGCATTCCCATGGCTGTCGATGCCGGTCTGGGTGAACTCGGACGTCATGGCCTGCTAATCACACCCCGGTTTGGTCCCCGGGTGCGCATCAGCAAGGTCTTCACAAATTTGGCGCTGGTACCGGATAAACCCATTGAAATCGGCGTCAGAGAGATGTGCGGAGTTTGCGGAAAGTGTGCCAAGGCATGTCCGGGGCAAGCCATCAGTGTTGACAAACCCACCATGCAGGGGCTCACGATATCCAATAACCACGGGATTTACAAATGGTATATCAATCCTGAAAAATGCTTTCAATTTTATGTTGCCTTACGCGATCCATTTTAGAAGCTCTTTATTTGTTACATTTACGCTAAGATAAGAATAATTTAACTTGACAGGTAAAAATATCTAGATATAATTACCTCTATATGAAAATTATTAAAAACCGCCTGTTGAATATTGAATTACCCCCGAAACGGTCCGGGTTTCTTTGGGGCCCCAGAAAAACTGGTAAAACTTTTTGGATCAAGAGGCGATTCGACGATTGTGAATTCATTGATTTATTGAAAACCGAGGTGTTCGCAGACTATGCATCAAAACCATCACTTCTACGAGAGCGTTATCAGGATTCTCAAAAACTTATTGTTATTGACGAAATTCAAATGGTTCCAGATTTGCTCAACGAAATCCACTGGCTGATTGAAAATACGGACGCCTCATTTTTTATGACCGGCTCGAGTGCCCGCAAGCTGAGACGAAAACATGCGAATTTGCTTGCCGGCCGAGCCTGGCGCTATACAATGGCCCCCCTCACTTTTTTGGAAACCCAAGGCTTTAACATCGAGCAGGTAATGATTTCCGGTCTTTTGCCACCGCATTTCCTGTCGCCGGATCCCATCCAGGATCTCAGGGCCTATGTTGCCGATTATTTAAAGGAAGAAATAGCGGCGGAGGCGGTAATACAAAACATCCCATCGTTTGCTGAATTTCTTCGAGTAGCCGCACTGACGTGCGGCGAGCTGTTAAATTACACCAATGTGGGCAGAGAAACCGGTGTGAGTGCCAAAGTGGTCAGAAACTATTTTCAAATCCTGGAAGACACCTTTTTAGGTCATCGAATACAGCCGTGGCGAAAAGTAAGAAAAAGGCGTTTAATCGAGACTGAAAAATTTTATCTTTTTGATGTCGGACTGACCAATTATCTGGCCCGTCGAACACCTAAAATTGGAACACCGGAATTCGGGCATTCGTTTGAACATTATATTCTAATGGAACTTAAAGCGTATCAAGCCTACCGCAATCCGGAGCTTGATATCCGATACTGGCGCACCAGCACAGGATTTGAGGTGGATTTTATTTTGGGTGATATGGATGTTGCCCTTGAAGTCAAAGGATCACAAAGGGTGCACACTGGGCATACTAGGGGTCTAAAAGCATTGTTGGAAGAACACCGTGTGAAAAGGGCAATCCTTATTTCTTTGGATAGGCAGCCAAGAAAAGTTGACTCCCATATAGAAGTACTTCCGTGGCAGGTTTTTCTTGAAAGCTTATGGTCAGGAGAGCTGATTACCTGAATCTTGCAGGCGCTAACCTCGAAGCTTGTGTCGCGAAGCGCAAATTTTTTTAAGTACCGCGATTAATAGAAATAAAGAACAAAAAATTACCGGCAGTCCGATAACCCAGATGAGTCTGGCCAACCAGATAATGAACTGATTATTATCCATACCCGAAATAAAATTAGGCGCGGGTAACAATAAAGACATTGCAAAGACTAATATAAATATTCGCGGCAGCCAGTACCTCAATTTTTTCTTAAGCATTTAAAATTATCCATTGCCCGGTATATGTTAGCTTCACAAATCTGATAATCGATTTTTTTCGAACATCAGAATTGTCGAAGCCGGATTTCAATTTTGCGGTTGACTCGGGCGGAACAGCGATATATTCTTGTTAAGTGATCACTCAATCAATATTGTTAACCATATTCTTGTAAAAAGTTCAAGATAAATGCCCATGAGTAAAAAAGAAGCGATTTTTTCTTTTTCATTTTCGTTTCAGCAAAAAGAGGTCAAAGGAGGTGGTAGTGCTGACCCGCGATTTTCCGACCGATCTTTTACAGCCAGGTTCGGTCTATCGGGAAGAAATTACCGCCCGCCTGGACCTTTCGCTGAACTTGGTGAAAAATTGCTTAAAGAAAGGCCAAAAAGACGGATCAATCCAGAAAGTACCCATCGAGAAAACCGCATTCATTATTCAAGGGATGCTCATCGGTGCGCTGCATTTCAAATTAAAAATGCCAAACACGCCCGAAATGTCACT
>NBLJ01000075.1 GCA_002084545.1 Desulfobacteraceae bacterium 4572_123
CTTCAGCGCCGATGGTACTGCTCGGGAAACCGGGTGGGAGAGTAGGTCGCCGCCGAAAATTCTTTATAAAAAGCCCGATATCATTACTCGATATCGGGCTTTTTTTATTGAATTAATGCGCAATGCACCTTATGCTGTTTATCAAAAAAATAGGGAATCACCTTATTGGCAGCTTTCATTCATAATTTACATTCTTTTTTTTTCATAACTTTTTTAAAATTAAAACAATATGCGATTTTTTGGATTAAAAACCAAAATAATTCTTAACACAGGTATAATTATATTGCTGTCCGCTTTATTAACGGACGTTGTATTGATCAGCATAATCAGGCGTGATTTGATAAAAATAAAAATAGATTATGGGAATTCGGTTCTCGAACGGATCAGCCAGAAGTTTGAAACAAAATATAAAAATTCCCGAAATGATTTAAAAAGTGATTTTTCGGCGGTTGTATCTGCAATTGAAGATCTAATAGGAAAAAACGAAATCAAATGCGCCATTATATTCGGTACCGGTGCCGAGAAACAATGCCATGGAGTGAATATAAACCGTACAAATTTAAAAAAGTTGGAAAGATATGCTGAAAAAGCCAGGCAATCCGGAATAAAGGGAACAGATTTCAAAGGCAGTATATTTGGAATTTTATGGGAAGAAAAACAGCATTTGATAATATCAACGCCCCTGATAAATAATGGAGTAATAACTGGCGCTGCTGCCATTTTTGTTCCACTTGATGATATCTACAGTCCTATCTGGTCTTCACAGAAGGTTTTATGGATATATATTTTTCTGAATACGTTAATATTGACGCTTATCGGATTTTATCGAATTTTTCGCATACAAATAAAGCCGATCCAAAGACTGGTCAATATCGCCCGGGATTACCGGGAAGACGATGAAATTTATTTTTCAGTGAGAAAAGGAGATGACAAACTGCATCAACTGTCAAATGCCTTGAACTCCATGCTTAAAAAAATTTCCGAGGGCAGGGAACAGCTTTATACGACTGTTCATTCGCTTGAGAAAGCAAAATTCGAATTGGAGTCGGCTCAAGCTGATATAATAAGAGCAGAGAAACTGGCCTCGGTAGGCAGGCTCTCTTCCGGGATCGCACATGAAATCGGGAATCCTGTCGGCATTGTTCTTGGCTATCTCGAACTGTTGAAAGAAAAAGAGATTAAGCAAACCCAGAGGGAGGATTATATCCTGCGGGCTGAAACTGAAGTAAATAGAATTAATACTATAATCAGACAGTTACTTGATATTTCAAGAACATCGAAAACCAAAATTGCATCTGTTTCGGTTCATGAAATAATTAATGATATTTACACGGTTCTCAAAGTGCAGCCTCTGATGCTTGACATACAAATCAAAAAAGAACTCGAAGCTGAAAAAAATATTATAAAATCAGATTCTAACCTGCTAAGGCAGGTTTTTTTAAATCTCGCGATCAATGCGGCCGACGCAATTTCCCTAAGGGAGAAGAATTTTGCTGGAAAGTTGAAAATATGCAGCCGGGTTGAAAATGTTGAAAAACCTGGGAAAACCGGTTTCGCCGAAATGCTTATTATTTCATTTATCGACAACGGCCCCGGTATTCCAGATGATAAAATCAATGATATTTTTGATCCTTTTTATACAACCAAGGAGCCCGGCAAGGGAACCGGGCTCGGACTGTATGTCAGCTTTATGATCGTTGAATCTCTTGGCGGATATATCAAGGCTTCAAGTGAGTTTGGCAGGAATACCTGTATCAGTATCTATCTGCCGCTTGAAGAAGAATCTGTAGAAGCTGCAGTTGCCGGGTAAGCTTCTGGAAATAATGCTGCATTTCAAGCATTCCTGCATCCCGTATGGCTGCCTTTTGATCCATATATAAAAAATGGGAAAGAACCTCATGGTCACCGAAACTGTTTCTAAACGACTTTTAATCATCGATGATGAAGAGAACATGCGCCACATGCTGTGTGCCCTGCTGCGTAAATTCGACTACTTTATCGATACGGCATCCGACGGGTATGAGGGGCTGAAGCTTTTTGAGAAAGAACCCTATGATTTTGTTCTCTGTGATATTAAAATGTCTGGAATGGACGGCATGGATTTTTTAAGATCAGTGGGTAAAGAAAAACTATCCGGTGCGACAGTTATCATGATGTCGGCTTACGGCAGTATTGATATGGCAATAGGGGCTATGAAACTGGGAGCTTATGATTATATTTCTAAACCATTCAAATCCGATGAAGTGTATCTCGCTTTAAAAAAGGCGGAAGAGCGGGAAGGTCTTAAAAAAGAGAATCTGCGGCTTAAGAAACGTATTAAAAAGATAAAAGGAAATTATTCGTTCGGCGGCATGGTCGGTCAAAGCAGCCCCATGCAGGAACTTTATAAAATTGCCGGTAAAGCCGCCGATTATAATACAACAGTACTGATCACAGGAGAAAGCGGGACAGGCAAGGAACTGGTTGCCAGGGGCATTCACAGTCACGGGGAGCGTGAAAATAAACCGATAGTATCGGTAAATTGCGGAGGAATTCCCGATAGTTTAATGGAAAGCGAACTGTTTGGTTATAAAAAAGGTGCTTTTACAGGGGCCGATCATAATAAAAAAGGTCTGTTTGAAGAGGCTGACAAAGGGACCATATTTTTAGATGAGATCGGTGAATTGCCGTTGTCGCTTCAGGTGAAATTACTTCGGGTGCTGCAGGAAAAAAAAATAAGACCTGTCGGAGATTCAAAAGAACACGAAATTGACGTAAGAGTTATTGCCGCGACAGCTAAAAATCTCGAAGATGAGGTCAAAAAAGGCCGTTTTCGCGAGGATCTGTTTTACAGGATTAATGTGTTGCGGATACGGATTCCGCCGCTGCGCGACTGCATTGAAGATATCCCTGTGTTAAGCCGGCATTTTATTGATCTGTCCAACATAAAATATGATCAACAGATCCGGGGCGTGTCAAAAGAAGCTCTCTCTTTGCTGCTCAAGTACCACTGGCCGGGCAATGTCAGGGAATTGGAAAATATTATTGAAAGGGCGGTCGTGCTGGCGGAACAAGACATTCTTGAGGTTGATGATTTTCAGTCCAAATGGATGAAAGGTTACAATGATGACCGAATCGAGAACAGGATCAAGGGATATTCATTGAAAAAAGCACGGATAATCATGGAAAAGGGAATGATTACAAAAGCCCTGAAGGCCACGGAGGGTAATCGAACCCGGGCTGCCCGTATACTGGAGATCAGCCATCCGTCATTGCTGAGCAAAATAAAAGCTTATAATATTCTGTTATGATTTAATGCTGCATACTGGATGCACACTCAAGGAAAAAAATTTTCGTTTGTGGCCAATGGTTTAATTCAAACTGTTTTTGTGTAAGCCCCAAGTTCCGTAAAGGAGTTAAGATTATGAAAAATACGGATACCATCAAGACCATTTTAAAAAGAATCTATGGTGATGAAAAAGGGCAAAGGGCGTTTGAAAAAATTCTGGCACGAATGCAAAGGACAACTATCCGAAAATCAAAAAGAAAAGATTTTTTTGATCAATCGGATACTGTTCTCATAACTTACGGGGATTCCTTGCAGAGACAAGGTCATGCACCACTGGCGGTGTTCAACGAATTTGCCGCTGAATATCTGGAAGGTGTGTTTTCATCTATTCATTTTTTGCCGTTTTTTCCTTATTCATCGGACGATGGATTTTCGGTGATGGATTTTTTTTCCATTGATCCGCGATTAGGAGATTGGAAAGAGGTCAGGCGGACAGGTTCGCGCTTTGCGCTCATGTTTGACTATGTATTGAATCATGTGTCCGCCCGGAGCATCTGGTTTGAAAATTATCTGTCGGGAAAACAAGGCTATGAAAAAATGGCCATAGAAATTGATCCCGCAACTGATTTATCCATGGTAATTCGACCCCGCTCGCTTCCCCTGCTCACCGAAATCAGGAAAAACGATGGCGAGATCGTTCATATATGGACTACGTTTTCACCCGACCAGATTGATCTCAATTATAAAAGCATAGATATTCTTGAAAAAATGATTGACGTATTTTTGTTTTATGTTGAACAGGGTGCGAATATCCTTCGTCTCGATGCTGTTGCCTATCTGTGGAAACAGATCGGTACGACATGCGTTCATCTTGATCAGACCCATGATATGGTTAAGCTGCTGCGCGGTATTCTGGATGTCGTGGCCCCGGGTGTTATGATTATTACGGAAACCAATGTGCCGCACAGGGAGAATATAAGCTATTTCGGTGATGGGCAAAATGAGGCACAGATGGTTTATAATTTTACCCTGCCGCCCCTGCTTTTATACAGTTTTATTTCCGAAGATACGGGTTTACTGTCTCAATGGGCCGAAGAATTGTATTTGCCTTCGCGGTTTAACACGTTTTTAAATTTTACAGCGTCTCATGACGGCATCGGAGTACGACCTCTTGAGGGCATTCTTTCTGCTGAAAAAATTGATGGTATTATCGAGATTGTGAGAAAAAACGGCGGTGATATCTCATACAAACAGAATTCCGATGGCTCACAAAGCCCTTATGAATTAAACATTACCTACATCGATGCTCTCCGTGGCAGGAGATTTGAATCGGACAGGTACCATGTGGAACGTTTTATAGCGTCACAGGCGATCCAATATGTGCTGCCGGGAGTACCGGCAACCTATATTCACAGTTTATTAGGATCCGGCAACTGGAATGAGGGGGTTCGCCTTACCGGAAGGGCTCGATCCATTAATCGGGAAAAATTGCAGATGGACGAGATCGTAAAACAGCTTGCAGATCCCGTGACATCTAGATCGAAAATTTTTCATGCCTATCGGCGGATGATCCTGATAAGAAAGCAGCAGCCTGCCTTTCACCCGAACGCCATGTTTGAAATTCTGACAATTCATCCAGGAGTTTTTGCCATACGCAGACAATGTGCAGAACAGACCATATATGCTTTGACCAATGTTTCCGCCAGAGATGTCCACCTCTCGTTATCAGGTCATCAGGTTTACGGCCGGATTAGAGATCTGATATCCGGGAAATTTTTTAATGCTGAATCTTTTGATCTGGGACCTTATCAGTTTGCATGGTTTTTATCGGTTTAAAATACGATATTTTTCCCCGGATCAAGCATAGGGGCTTTACAAATTAATAATATGATTTAATTTTAAGTGACATATATACTACTTGGAGAGCAGATAATGACGGATGAGCAAAAGGTTGCACCTGAATTGTTGGAAGCGTTTGAGCGCTTGACGGGATACCTCCCTCCCGAGATCGTTGATGATGAACAGATAAGAAACAACATTTTGATTTACCTTAAACTAGGGGGCGAACGGCTGACGCGTCAGTACCTTCAGGTGATCCAGAAAATATTTCCTGAAAAAATAATATTGCTGAAAAAAAGGCCGCTGGATGAACCTGTCGAGGATACAAAGAATGCCGATGATGCCGATGATGCCGATGATGCCGATGATGCCGATGATGCCGATGATGCCGATGATGCCGATGATGCCGATAATTGTAAATGAGATTAAATGGTGTTTTGACCCACAATTTTATGTGATACAAAATATGTGTAGTTTTAAAGTTGCCCTCCTGCTTGATCCCGCGTTTGTCAGATAGAATCATTTCATTAATGCAGCTGTTTTTTGTGTTTCCGTCCGAAAAGGGCTGTCGAAAGTACAAAGATGGATTTTAAGAAGTGAAATCGGGACGGGGGCTTGTTTTTGTAATTACAAAAGGGGAATCGGTTAAAACTGACCGATGTCCCCTTAAAATCTTGAAAGCCGGCGAGCGGACTTGAACCGCTGGCCTGCTGATTACGAATCAGCTGCTCTACCATCTGAGCTACGCCGGCGCAACGGAACATATTCATACTGTGCAGCTAAAGCAAAATCAAGAGAAAATATCACTTGAAGCATTAATTGATGAATTCCAGACTTCCGAGTACGGTGTTGACTGTACTGGATTAAGTTCAAGCAGTCGCGCGTACTGGGCTGCCCGGTTATTCAAAAGCATTAAATTTTCTGTCTGCGTCGTACTGCCTTCAGCCGGAGAAGCCGAGACTTTTATTGAAGATCTACGGTTTTTTTTGAAAAATGACAGGGACGCTGTTATTTATTTTCCGCCGTATAATATTTTACCTTTTAAATTTTTAGCCTATCACAATGAAACAGCCGCCAATAGAATCCGGGCTCTTTACCGGATGCTTGCCCTTCAGAAATCGTCACTGATCGTTACAACCGTTGATGCGCTCCTTCAGAAAGTTGTCCCCAAGCAGGTGCTTAATAGTTATTCGGAGCTAGTTATATCAGGTGAAGAGCTTGATCGTGACAATTTGATCGAGAAGCTGAATGCCGGCGGTTATGTCCGGTCGGCAATTGTTGAGGAACCTGGGGATTATTCCGTCAGGGGGGGCATACTTGATCTGTTTTCACCGCTTTATCCCGATCCCTTGAGACTTGATCTGTTCGGGGACATGGTGGAATCCATCAGGTTGTTTTCTGCTGTCAACCAGCGAACCATAAAGGAAATCAGCGAGGCGGTGATCTTGCCGGCAAGGGAAATAATTCTGCCAAAGGCTGAGCTTGAGCAGATTATCACCCGGATAAGAAAACGGGCTGCCGGCCTTCCCATACCGGTAAGCCGGGTAAGAGAACTGATTGACAGGATAAAACGCGAGGGAATTTTTTCGGGTATTGAAAGCATGATGAGCATGATTTATCCGGAACTGGGCACCTTTTTTGATTATGTTCCTCATGGGACCGTTCAAGTGCTGATTGAACCAGCACAGCTTGAAAAAGCAGCCCGGGACATACTGGGTCAGACTAAAGAGAACTATCTGGCTTCATCCCGGGCAGGTAATTTTTGTGTTACGCCCCAGGATCTTTATCTTAAATGGGCTGAAGTGAAAAAAATGCTGTCCCGAGGCAAGATGGCAATTGCCCGTATGCTGCCGGTTACAGGTGATACAAAAGCTCTTGGCGGACATCTCCATCAGTGCAGGGTAAATGTTGAAAGCACCCCCGGAACTATAATCCAGCCAAAGGCGGGAACAAGCCATGGGGAGATGTTTGCCCCGTTGGTCAACTGGATCAACGAGCAAAGAGAAATCCGGCGCGATGTTATTTTGGCCTGCGAAACACAATCCCAGGCAAAAAGGCTGAAAGCACTTTTAAAGCCCTATAAAATCAATCCTGGAATTCTGGACAATTTCCCGGATACAAGACGCGCCATGGGAATGGTTTCTATCTGTATCGGCCATGTCTCCGCAGGCTTTATCTGGATTGATGAAGCCATGGCGCTGGTTACCGAAAAGGAGATATTCGGCAATGTCCGGACCAGGAAAAGGCCATCCAGGCCCAAGGCTCAAACACGATTTCTGGGGCTGGAAGACCTGAAAAAAGATGATCTTGTGGTCCATGCGGATCATGGAATCGGCTGCTACCAGGGCCTGGTTAAACTGAAACTGGACCGCACCACCAATGATTTTTTGCAGATTTGCTATCTGGATGATGACAAGCTTTATCTGCCGGTGGACCGCATGGGCATGATTCAGAAATATATGGGTGTGGATGGGATCATACCGCTTCTGGATAAAATGGGTGGAAAATCCTGGAACAGGATCAAGGCAAAGGTAAAAAAATCGGTGGAAAAAATCGCCGGTGATCTGCTCAAACTCTATGCTGCGAGGAAGGTTAAACAAGGACATGCTTTTCGGGTAAATGAAGAGATTTTTCGTAATTTTGAAATCGGTTTTGACTATGAAGAGACTGCCGACCAGCGCAAGGCCATTGAAGACGTGCTGTACGATATGTCTCAACCCACGCCCATGGACCGTCTGGTGTGCGGAGATGTGGGTTATGGAAAAACGGAAGTAGCCCTGCGGGCAGCCTTTTGGGCGGTTAATGGGGGAAAACAGGTGGCGGTTCTGGTGCCCACAACGGTACTTGCAGAGCAGCATTTTTCTACCTTTACCGATCGTTTCAGACAATTTCCCATAAACATTGCCTGTCTGAGCAGGTTCAAATCTTCAAAGGAAGCACGTACGACTATAAGTGAACTGAAAAGCGGCAAACTGGATATCGTGATCGGAACTCACCGGCTTTTATCACCGGATGTCCGGTTCAAGGATTTAGGACTGATCGTGCTGGACGAGGAACAGCGTTTCGGAGTAAAACATAAAGAAAAATTAAAAAAGATCAGAGACACTGTGGATGTCCTGGCCCTTACGGCCACACCCATACCCAGGACACTGCACATGTCCCTGATGGGTGTAAGGGATATCAGCATTATTTCTACCCCTCCTGAACATCGTCAGGCAATTATTACCTATATATCAGAGTTTGAAGACCTGATTACCGGTGAAGCAATTCGCAATGAGCTGAAAAGGGGCGGGCAGATTTTTTTTGTGCATAATAATATCCACAGCATTGAACGGATGGCCGGCCATTTGCGGAAAATAGTACCCGAGGTACGTCTTGACGTGGCCCACGGCCGCATGAATGAGGATGAACTGGAAAAGGTGATGCTGCGGTTCATGAACAGGGAAATTGATCTGCTGGTAACAACCACGATCATTGAGTCGGGCCTTGATATTCCATCGGCCAACACCATTTTAATCAATCGGGCCGACCGTTTCGGATTAGCTCAGATATATCAATTGCGAGGACGGGTCGGACGCTCGAATGAGCAGGCCTATGCCTATCTTTTTATTCCGGATGAAAGCACCCTTGGCAAGAACGCCCGGAAACGCTTGAAGGTGCTGATGGAGCACAGTGATTTAGGCTCGGGATTTCAAATTGCCATGAATGATCTGAAGATCAGGGGGGGCGGTACGATTCTGGGGGAATCCCAGTCCGGTCAGATAGCAGCCGTGGGTTATGATATGTTTTTAAAGCTCATGGAAAATACGATGTCAGAGCTGAAAGGCGAGCCGGTCCGCGAAGAGCTGGAGCCGGAAATTAATTTGCCCATGTCAGCTTTTATGGCGGAATCGTACATCAGCGATATTGATCAGCGACTGGTTGCCTACCGGCGCCTTGCCGGGATGACGACTTTAAAGGAAATCTCGGATTTTAAAACCGAATTGATTGACCGTTACGGTCCGCTGCCCAGGGAGGGAGCCAATCTTCTTTTGAAAATCATGCTTAAGGTGCTGTCCGTCAAAGCCGGTGTGAAAAGGCTCGATTTGCTGAACCACCAATTGCTGCTTTATTTTTCAGAAATTCATCAGAAAAATCCTCTTGGCATTGTCGATATGGTTATGGCCGGGAAAAAGAGATTTGTATTGACTCCCAAGAATGTGTTCAAGGCCACATTGACTCCCGACAGCCCCGGCAGACTTTTACTACAGACCAAAAATATCTTGCAAGAAATTGCCCAACATGTTAGCGAATAATCCTTTGTAGTTATAACAACGAACCTGTAAAAGCTTACGATCCAAGAGAGATACTCTAATTGCCGGGCAAGAAAGTTTGCGGATTAAAAGATTTAATTCTGGTTCTTCTTATCGGTTTAGGCCTGACAGGCTGCAGTGATTCAGGTGCCGGCGGCAGTGTTGATATTTTAGTCCAGGTTGGTAAAAGCGTTATGACCGCGGACGAGTTCAACCAGGTCTTTGATATGGCCGGATACGTCAATACCGGCGGGTATGAAGCCGATTCGCATCAATATGAAGCGGCACGGTTGCGTATACTCAACCAGCTTACCGAAGAGTTGATTATAGTTGAAAGAGCCAGGGAACTGGGTATCACGGTTTCCGATCCGGAACTTGAGACTGAAATTGTTGATACAAGGAAGGATTACCCTGATAATACCTTTGAAAAGACCCTGCTGGAAAATGCAATTTTGTTTCAAGCCTGGCGAAAACGATTACGCCGGCACATGCTCGTGAAAAAAGTAATTGAAAAAGAGCTGGAGGAACAGGCCCTGATAACTCTTGATGATATCAGGACTTATTATAATGACAATCCAACCGGCGGTAATGAAAGGGCGGGGCAAAAACAGGGAACTGACGGAATAGATTTTGCGACAGTTGTGAAATTGAGGCGGGATAAGGCGCTGCGGGCTTATCAACCATGGATAAAAGATTTGTATAAAAAATATCAAATTAAGATTAATTATTCTTTGTGGGACAAAATTACAGATTCGCCGGCAAGAGATAAGGAATTTGGAACTGTTCCCGAGTAGTGCCCGGCAGTCATGATTTAGTAAACTATTGTATACTGCCTTCGATTTGTCATGAAATATGTCGATTTTTTAAACCATTATTCTGGATGAGCTGAAATATTACATATGGTCACAAAATTTTTTAAAGAAA
The DNA here is from genome assembly GCA_002084545.1 of Desulfobacteraceae bacterium 4572_123. Taxonomy (GTDB): domain Bacteria; phylum Desulfobacterota; class Desulfobacteria; order Desulfobacterales; family 4572-123; genus 4572-123. The sequence continues at coordinate 10,324 of NBLJ01000075.1, forward strand.
AAAATAAGGTACTGGCATGCTGCGGGCTTTTGTACCTTTTTTTATTGTTGCTGCCTGGAGTATCCGGTTCCACAAAAATCGTTGATCGAATTGCAGCAGTGGTTAATGACGATATTATACTGCTGTCTGAACTAAACCGTTCTTTCGCGCCTTACATGGAGAAAATTAAAGCCTCTGGATATTCGCCTGAAAAAGAGAAGGAGATGATTTTCAAGGCGCGTGAAAATATTCTCAAGCAGTTAATCGAGCGTAAACTGATCGATCAGGAAATAAAAAACTCGCATATCTCGGTCAGCGAAAAAGAGATTGATAATGCCATTGAACGGATTAAGAAAGATAATTTTTTTACTGCTGAAGATTTAATTAAGGCATTGGAAAACGATGGCAAGACCATCGAAGAGCTGCGCGGGAATATCAGGGAACAGATCTTAAGAAAGAAGCTGATTAATTTTGAAGTACAATCGAAAATCGTTATCACCCGTGATGATATCAAAACTTTTTATGACAGCCATAAAGAGAGCTACAGCGGGGTCAAGAAGGTTTATTTGAAAAATATACTCATGCAGATTCCCGCAGGTGCCGGTGAGAAAGAAAAGCTTGCCGTTTATGCTCAAATGGAAGCGGTGTATAAAAGGATTGAAAAAGGAGAACGTTTTGAAGATCTGGCCATGGCTTTTTCTCAGGCCCCGCAGGCCTCCAACGGGGGAGATTTGGGGTTTTTCAGAATTGATGCACTTGCGCCGAAACTTCAGAAAGCCATCGATGGATTATCGGCCGGTGAAATGACTAAGATTCTGGACACCGATCAGGGCTATCAGATATTTTTTGTACAAGAAATTGCCAGGGTGGGGGCAAAATCAATGGAAGAAGCGTCTCCCGAGATTGAGCAGAAACTGTTTAATGAAATCGTCGACAATAAATTTAAGACATGGTTGGAAAACCTTCGCAAACGGTCGCATATAAAGATCATAAGATAGTGATCATTGTGCAGGTTACAGGCTATGAGCTTTGAATATGATGAGTTGTCTTTTGGTAGTTACATAAAGACGAGGCGATTGGAAAGAGCCATACCTCTGGAGGCGATTTCCCGAAAAACTCATATTACGGTTGAAATGCTTCTTTTACTTGAAAAAGAGGTGTATGCCGATTTGCCGGCACAGGTATATGTCAAAGGGTTTATCCGTGAATATGCCAAAGTTGTCGGAATAGATGCTGAAGATGCGGTAAGGCGATATCTGGCAGATTATAAGGCTTACCTTAAAGCAACAACAGCAAAAATCGGAAGGTTTCAATTTGTGACCGCGATCGGGCCGCGGATGATGATTGCCCTGGTGGTGCTGGCAGCCGTAATCGCGTTATCTGTCGGGGGCGTTATTTTTTTGCCGGATAAATCTCCTTCCGGCCAAAATAGTTCGGGCACGGCCTTGCCCCGGAATAATGCCGGTAACATAACGGCATCCGCCGGTGGTACAATCCTGAAACAACCGGCCGGCAATAAGGCTGTAACACCCCTGACACTTGATGTAACCGTATCCGAGAAAACCTGGCTTAAGGCTATTGTCGATAGCGGAACTCCGGATGTGTATTATCTGGTACCCCAGGATAGACTGGTGCTTCAGGCGGTATCCGGATTTAATCTGCTGATCGGAAGTGCGACGGGTGTAAAGCTGCTTCTCGATGGCAAACCGGTGAAAATTTCGGGCAAAAGCGGGCAGATGGTCAATATTCAACTGCCTTGAAAAATCCGGCCCTCCGGGACGGGATTTTTATTTTCGATCCTAATAAATAATGGACAGATGCCATGGAAAGTGATCGTAACCGAATACTTACGGAAAGCATCAAAAGACTTTTGCGGCGCAAAGCGATTTCCCATCTGCGCAAGATTGTAAATAAAACGCATGCAGCGGATCTGTCGGGTGTATTTTATAATTTGTCGACTGTAGATCAGCTCAAGCTTTTTGACCTGATCGAGGATATCGAACAGAAAGGGGTCCTTTTCAGCGAGCTTGATGAGGATATTTTTCTTGATCTGGTTGAGGGCATTGAACTTGACGAGATGGTTAAGATCCTCGAGTATATGCCCAATGATGATGTTACGGATCTGATTTCTCGTCTGCCTGAAGAGACCGCCGATGCCGTTCTCGACAAAATGAAAAATGAGGATTCGGACGAGGTCGAGGGGCTGCTTCGCTATGGAGACGATACCGCCGGCGGCATCATGGTTCCCGATTTTATTGCCCTGCGGGACGACACCACTGCCGGGGAAGCCATCGAATCACTTCAAAAAGAACACCTTGGAGTTGAAATGCCCTTCTATCTTTATGCTGTTGATGAGCATAACAGACTGGTGGGCGTCAGTTCCCTGCGCCAGTTGGTGGTTGTCCCTCCCGAAACGCCCCTTAAAGAGTTTATGGCCACGGATGTTTTTTCCGTACAAACGGATATGGACCAGGAGGAGGTGGCCAAACTGGTAGCCCGCTACGATATTCTGGCCGTTCCGGTGGTAGATGAGAATAATGAACTGGTGGGAATTGTAACGGTGGACGATGTTATCGATATTTTCAGACAGGAGGCCACCGAAGATATTTTGAAAATGGCCGGTGTGGGCGAGGAGTTTGTTGAAACCCAGACTGTATTGAAAAGCACACGAATTCGTCTGCCATGGCTTTTTGCAAGTTGTGCCGGCGGTATTATTGCTTTTTTTATTATCGGACGATTTGAGGAAAGCCTTAGCCGGCTCACCTATCTGGCGGCATTTATTCCGGTGATTATGGGGATGGGAGGCAACATCGGCACACAGTCCTCCACGATTGTCGTCAGGGGACTTGCCACGGGACGGCTGAATGTCAGGGATATCTGGACAGTCGTCTCCAAGGAGATTGCAGTCGGGCTTATTTTAGGATTTGTATATGCCTTTCTTATCGGCCTGGTAGCCCAGATACAATACAGCCAGGCAGCCCTGGCTGCCGCGGTCGGTCTTGCGGTTATCTGCTCAATGACCATTGCCGCCCTGGTGGGTTCCCTGGTACCCATGCTTTTTGCCAGGTTTAATGTTGACCCGGCGGTTGCCACGGGGCCATTTGTAACAACTGCAATTGATATCATCAGTGTATTTTTCTATTTCAAAATTGCGACAGTCTTTCTTGGAATATGATCCATGCCAGGTTTTTCCATACCCGCCATCATGCTGCGCCGAATGGATTTGGGTGATTATGATATTCTGGTAACCTTTTTTACCACTGACCGGGGTAAAGTTTCGGCTGTTGCCAAATATGCAAAAAAAAGCGTTAAGCGGTTTGCAGGTGTGCTTGAGCTTTTTTCTGTTTTGCAGGTTGTGTATAAATCCGGGCGGGGCAAAGGGCTGCCTGTTCTGCAGGAGGCGGCTTTAATCCAGCCTTTTTATAAAATTCGGTATGATATACAGAAAACCGCCTATGCCAGTTACTGGTCCGAATTGATCAACAACTGGATGGAGGAGGGGCAGGAGAACAGGGAACTGTTCCGGCTGCTCCGGCATGTTCTGGGAGAACTGGACAGAGGCATTGTCGGTGATTCGGAGCTGAGTATTTTGTTTCAAACCCGTTTTATAACGCTGTCCGGTTTTGCTCCGAATCTGTCCCATTGCAGCATTTGCCGGGTCGCGGCGGATAAGACGCCAAATGGTAAAATTGCTTTTGATCTTGTGCAGGGCGGCCTTGTGTGTAAAAAATGTGCAAACAGGACTGCCAGATACACATGGCTTTCAAAGGGAACAGTCAAACAGTTGCTGTGGCTCCAGAACGGTGATTTAAAAAAGGCAGTCAGGATCAGGTTGACCGGGCAGGCAATAAGGGAAGGCTTGAAGCTGCTGGAGGAGTTTGTCCCCTATCACCTGGGCAGGGTGCCGAAAAGCCTTAAGGTTCTGCGTCAGATACGCCCGGACTATACTTGATTTTTAAACAATTATGTCGAAAACATTGCAATATATTCTCGAACAACAACCGGTTGAAGCTTCCGCACCATGCCGGATAGATATGGCCGGAACGTTGGATCTTGCCACATTTTTTTATCCTTTGCAGTACCTTGGCCCCTGTACCTCCAATATAGCCATTGATTCAAGGACCCGTGTCCGCCTTTTTCCTTATCGGCGGGGGTGGATTAAAGTCTCTTCCAGGGGATTTGAAAGTGCCGAGTTTTTGTCCGGGCAGGCACCGTTTGCCCATCGGCTGGGACTGATGTTTGCCATAGCGGCTTTTTTCAGAGCTGAAGGCATTCATATAATGATTGATTCCGCATCGCCGCCCCGTAGTGCCCTTGGGGGGTCTTCTTCAGCCGGAGTTGCTCTGATAGCGGCATTTTTAAAACTCATTGAACCGGAAGAGGACTGCGCAATTCCCCGCAGGCGGATTGCCCTGCTGGCCCATGCCCTGGAGCAGAGTGTGGCGGCCGTACCCTGCGGGATGCAGGATCAATTGGCCGCGGCTTATGGCGGTGTACATGTATGGCACTGGCAGGTGAAAGAGCAGGAGGCATGTTTTTCCCGAAAGCCTCTTGTCGAAAAAAAAGATTATAATTATTTGGAAGACAGGCTGCTTCTGGCTTATTGCGGTGTTCCGCATGAATCGTGCGATATTAACGGCCGCTGGGTCAGGCAGTTTCTTGCGGGACGGCACCGGGATGAATGGTTTGAAATTTGTAAATGTGCCCGAAAATTTGCCACGGCCCTGGCAGATAAGAATCTGGCGTCCGCCTGCATGGCAATGAACCGGGAAGTCGAGATACGGCGCGGACTTACACCTGATGTATTGGATTCAGTGGGGGAAAAACTGGTCCGGACAGCGGTTGACGGCGGCTGCGGTGCAAGGTTTACCGGAGCAGGCGGCGGCGGCTGCATCTGGGCATTAGGGAATGCCGGCGATATAGAAAAACTTAGGGAAAAATGGAAAGAAGTGCTGGCCTGCCGGGAAGGAGCCGGGCTTTTGAATGCCGTTATTGACGGTGTCGGAGTATCTGTCAGGCAATAAGCCCTTGATTCCAAATAAAACAGGTAGAGCGCCCCGCGCCCGCCTCGCCTGAGCGAGAGAGATGGCGGGCAGGAGCGATACCACAAGTTTTCACTTTTCACTGTACAATTGATAGCGCGACACAACAATCGAACAAAAGGACGGAAAATGAATTTTCAGGAAGTGATTTTATCTTTACAGAAGTTTTGGGCACGCAAGGGCTGCGTTCTTGTCCAGCCGTATGACCTGGAAGTAGGAGCCGGTACTTTTCATCACGCTACGCTGCTGAAAGCGATTGGCCCGGAGCCCTGGAATGTTGCCTACGTGCAGCCCTCCAGGCGTCCCACGGACGGACGTTACGGTGAAAACCCCAATCGTTTGCAGCATTATTATCAGTTTCAGGTACTTCTTAAACCTTCTCCCGCGGATGTTCAGAAACTGTACCTGCAAAGCATGAAGGTTATCGGCGTGGACCCTCTGGAACATGATATCCGATTTGTGGAAGATGACTGGGAGTCTCCGACACTGGGGGCCTCGGGGCTGGGCTGGGAAGTATGGCTGGACGGCATGGAGATCACCCAGTTTACCTATTTTCAGCAGACCGGCAGTATTGAACTGCACCCGGTATCCGTGGAGCTTACCTATGGTCTGGAGCGGATTTGCATGTACCTGCAGGGGGTCGACAATGTTTATGATCTGAAATGGAATGATAAAATTTCCTACGGGGATGTGCATCATCAGCAGGAGGTCGAGCAGTCCACCTACAATTTTGAGATAGCGGACGTGGATGCACTGTTCGAGTTTTTTAATAAATATGAAGCCGAAGCAAAAAAAATAGTTGCCCGGGGTCTGGTGCTTCCGGCCTATGAATATTGTCTGAAATGTTCGCATACGTTCAACCTGCTTGATGCCCGGGGGGCGATCAGCGTTACCGAACGTACCGGTTATATCGCCCGTATCCGCAATATCGTCAGGCTTTGCGCGGAAGGTTATCTGAAGCAGCGCAGGGAGATGGGTTTTCCTTTGATGAAAAAATAATTTGCGCAAGTCCCGAGCAGCCGGTTTAAGGTTGATGATATTGAATAATAAATTAGAACAGGGGTAATTATGAATACGTTATTAGTTGAAATAGGGGCCGAGGAGATTCCGGCCGGTTATATAGAGCCGGCTTTGAAATCGTTTGCGGCCCTGCTGTCGGCAAGGATGTCGGCGGCGCGGATTGATCACGGCAGTTTCATGACCCGCGGTACACCGCGGCGCCTGGTGGTGGAAGTTTTTGACGTTGCCGAAAAACAGAAGGCCCTGTCCGCCGAAGTGACCGGGCCTCCGGCGCGGATAGGGTTTGATGCGGATGGCAATCCAACCGTGGCGGCTGAAAAATTTGCCGAGAAGACCGGAGTTCCGGTCAGGAGTTTAAAGATCGTTAAGACCGGGAAGGGAGAGTATCTGTGCGCCCGCAAGGTCGAGCGCGGTCTTGCCACCCGAACCGTGCTGAAAAGTATCCTGCCGGAAGTGATTACAGCCATTTCTTTTCCAAAAACCATGCACTGGGCTGATCTGGATATCCTTTTTGCCCGCCCGATCCATTCGGTGCTGGCTCTTTTGGAGGATAAGGTTATCTCTTTTACGGTGGGCAATATTAAAAGCAATCGGTTTACTTACGGCCACAGCTTCATGCACCCGGGGCGAATCAGGATTAACGCCATAGATGGCTATATTGAAAAGCTGCGCGCCGCTCATGTGATTGCGGATATCGATGAGCGTCGGGATCTGGTGAAACAGACAGTTTCCGAAGCGGCTTTAAAGGCTGAAATATTTTGCCGTCGTGGACCGGGACCAGCAGTTGATGCCGAATTTTGTTGCTGTAAACAACACCCGTACAAAAGATATGGGTCTTGTTGCCAGGGGGCACGAACGGGTACTACGAGCACGGTTGAGCGATGCCGAGTTTTTCTATAAGAGTGACCTTGAAATATCGCCTGAGGTCAGGGTTGAAAAATTAAAATCGGTTTTATTTCAGGCTAAATTGGGATCCATGTATGAAAAGAGTATGCGGATTGTAAAGATCAGTGAATTTCTGGCCGATGCGGTAAAGGCGGATCCTGAATTTAAAAGTCAGATCAAAAGGGCTGCTGTTTTATGCAAATCAGACCTTGTCAGCCAGGTGGTGATCGAGTTTACAAAACTGCAGGGTGTGATGGGGCGGGTGTATGCGGCAGCAGCGGGGGAAGGGCAAGCGGTTGCCGATGCCATTGAGGAGCATTACCGTCCCACCTATTCGGGAGGGCCGCTGCCGAAAAATAGAATCGGCGCACTGCTTAGCATTGCCGACAAGATAGATTCCATCTGCGGATGCTTCAGCGTTGGACTTGTTCCCACCGGTGCTGCCGATCCCTATGCTCTCCGGCGTCAGGGCATCGGTATTATTCAGATCATGCTGGACCAGGGTTTTGTGTTTTCTTTGAGCGCACTTATTAATTTCACGCTGGCCCGGTTTGAAAAAATGGCCGTGGTGCCGCTTAAGGAAACCGCGGAACATATTATCGATTTTCTGGGCCGCCGCATGAGCCGTCTGCTCGTCGAAGAGGGATTTTCCAAGGATGTAATTGCCGCGATTACAGAGGTTTCGGTAGACCATGTACCCGATGTGTGGAATCGTGTAAAGGCTCTTGAAGAGCTGAAAGCCGCCCCTGATTTCGTACCGCTGGCCACGGCCTTTAAACGGGTGGTCAATATCAGGAAGAAGACGGATCTGGCCCGGGTTGCCGCAGTAAATGCGGATCTGTTCGAGGATGCCGCCGAAACAGCATTGCATGAGGCGTTCTTAAAGGTAAAAAGCAGCGTTGAGACCTGCCTTGAAACAGCGGATTTCAGCCAGGCACTTCTGGATATAGCCTCTTTGCGGGATACCGTGGATGAATTTTTCGAGAAAGTTCTGGTCATGACAAAAGAAGATGCTCTCCGGCTGAACCGGCTGGCCCTGCTGGGTGAAATCGCCGGATTGTTTGGCAGGATTGCCGATTTTTCCAGAATCACAACATGATTGATTATTTGCTGAAAAAAGACGGCAGTGAAAGGGCGCCTTCCAAGGCAGGCCGTCTGACAGTGGAAGATGTGATGTGGCTTTACGATGTTATTGACGAAGTCAAGGATGAACTGACCGCTCTGGCAGGTCCCCAATAAGTGACGGTTAATAATCAGCGGACAATCCAGGCCGGGCCGGATGCATTTGCTGGGGCCATTGTAAATCCGGAAAAGGGTAAAAACGCCCCAGATACTGGGCCGGTTGCCCTGATGGTGAGCAATGACGCGGATTTGAAGCGGCTGACCGGGATGAGGAATCTTGATCCCGGGCCTTCCCGCAATATATTAATGAGCCGACTTTTCTGCCCTGTGGACACCGATAACGGTACGGCCCTGATCGGCCCTGTCATCGGGGCACCCTATGCCGTCATTTTATTCGAACATCTGATTGCCTGGGGTGTGCGCCGATTGCTGTACTTCGGCTGGGGCGGCGCCATTGATCCGGCCGTCGGGATAGGGGATGTTGTCCTTGCGTCAGGTGCTATCGTTGACGAGGGAACTTCTCCGCATTACGGTGGGAAAGAGCATGCCGTTGTAAACGCTTCAGGCGGGTTTACTCAAAAAATCAGCAAGGCTCTCGACGCCGGGAGCCTTGATTATCATCATGGCCTGGTCTGGACTACCGATGCCATCTTTCGGGAGACCGGTGAAAAGCTGATAAAATTTCAAAAAGCCGGGGCCCTGGCAGTTGAAATGGAACTTTCGGCCCTGTTTTCCGTTGCCCGGTTCCGCGGAGTTGAGGCGGCAGGTATCCTTGCGGTCTCCGATGAGCTTGCAAGTCTCAAATGGCAGCCCGGGTTTGGTAATAAACGGTTTAAGCAGGCCCGCCGGGATGTGTGTAAAGTGCTTGCCGGTTTTTAATGGCAAAAGGGTTAAATTTGATGGAATCGATGGAAAAACTGGTTCAAAGACTTAAAGAATGCAATGCCGCCTACAGAAGCGGCACTCCTTTTATCAGTGACCAGGAGTATGACCAGCTTGTGGAAGAGCTGCGAAGGCTTGATCCGCAGCATCCGTTTCTGCAGACTGTGGAGCCCGAGGCCTTTGGCGGGCGCACGCAGGTCCGTCATCCGGTTCCCATGCTGTCCACCGAAAAGGCGTACAGCCGGAATGACCTGACCCGGTTTGTCACAAGGGTGCGTAAGGCGGCCGCGGAACTTGAGATTGCTGATCTTCTCTTCAGGGTAACGCCGAAACTTGACGGCCTGGCCGGAAGGGACGACGGCAGGGTTTTTGCCACCCGGGGCAACGGGGAAACCGGTTACGAGATCAGCAGTGCCTTTAACAAAGGGGTGATTCCCATTGGCGGCCGCGGGCTGGGCGTGGGGGAAATCGTCATCGTCAAATCCTATTTTGAAAAACATCTGGCCGATGAATTTGAACATCCCAGAAATATGGTTGTAGGCATCATTTCATCGGATACGGTGAATGAATCAGCCCAAAAAGCCTTGAAAGACCGGATGGTTCATTTTGTGCCCTATGTGAGATTGCCCGACTGGGTGGGCAGCGGTGAGGAGTTGCTGGAAAACGTACAAACCATTTTCGCTGATCTCATTTCAAAAACAGATTATCCGGTAGATGGCGTCGTTGCCGAGGTCGTCTCTGCCGAACTCAGGCAGTTCATGGGCGCCACCCATCACCACCACCGCTGGCAGATCGCCATCAAGACAAAGGGAGATACAGCCCGGACCGTTGTCGAGGGCGTTACCTGGCAGGTAGGACGTACCGGGAGTATTACCCCGGTGATGGAAGTCAGTCCCGTATCTCTCTCAGGCGCCACGATCCGGCGCGTTACGGCTCATCATGCCGGAATGATAAAAGAAAAAGCCATCGGAATCGGCAGTCGGATCGAGATTATCAGAAGCGGAGAGGTGATTCCCAAACTTGAAAAGGTGATTACCCCGGCCGAGCAGGTCAAAATTCCTGATGAGTGCCCGGTTTGCAACACCCCCCTTGAGTGGCGCAATGATTTTTTAAAGTGTGTAAATCCGAATTGTCCGGCCCAGGTTGAACAGAATCTTCTCCACTGGTTCAAGACGCTTGGAAATGCTGACTGGTTCGGCATCAAAACCATAAAAAAACTGGTTGACGGCGGTTATGATTCCCTGGAAAAGATTTATGATATGGCCCAACCCGACTTTCTGGAGCTGGGATTTGGCCCTGTGCAGTCAAAAAATCTGGTCCAGGCCATCCGGATAAGTCGAACAAAATCTGTCGAAGACTGGCGCTTTCTGGCGGCAATGGGTATCCCTGATCTGGGGCGCGGAGACAGCCGCAAACTGCTGGCGCATTTCAGGCTGGAAGATATTACCGATTTAACGGCGGAAGATATTGAGAAAATCGATGGATTCGGCTCAATCAGCAGCCGCTCGATAATCAGCGGCATAAAGCAGCGAAAGATAATTTTTTCCCATCTACTCTCCCTGAAATTCAACCTTGAAAGAACCCCGTTGGCGTCGGCGGCCAAAGCCCAGGATTCTCCCATTGCCGGCAAGGGGGTAGTGTTTACGGGCAAGATGCTTCACGGTACACGGGATGAGATGCAGGCGGCTGCCCGTAAACTGGGTGCCAGGGTTCAAACCGCCGTCAGCTCGAAAACCGATTACCTGGTGTGCGGGGAAAAGGTAGGCGCACGCAAGATGGAAAAAGCCGTAAAGGCCGGCGCCCGGATCATGACAGAGGAAGAATACCGGATACTGCTGGAAAAGCTGCCGTAGGGGCGCTCCTTGTGGTCGCCTGCAGCGACAACGGCAACCGAAATGCACCGCCACCCTAAATGACAACGGGGCCAAAAAACAATAGCGGCATCCGGAAAAAATAATGCACAAAATAATATCGTCATTAACGGAAAAACGGGCGACCACAAGGGGCGCCCCTACGGGCAAAACCACCGGTTATGAATACCATTTCCCTAAACCCTATGACCCTTAATCAATTTGCAGACACCTCTTCTTTCATCCGGCATGTGTCCTGGAAGTTGTATCAGGGTGCAAACGGCCCCCGTATTCTTCATGACAATAAGAACCAGGCCGCAAACGATTCGGCCGTTATGCTGCTTTTGGGCGGCAAGGGTGAAGAATGTTCCGGGAAAATCGAACCCTGCCTTATTTTAAACAAGCGTTCGGACAAGGTGCGGCAGGCAGGTGACCTGTGCTGCCCCGGGGAGGCATAGAACCGCGTCTGGATTCCTGTCTGGCCGGACTTCTGAAGTTGCCCTGTTCGCCTCTGACGGCCTGGCCTTACTGGCATCAATATCGTCGCACCAGGCCGGAGAAGGGCAGGGCCCTTGCTCTATTCTTAGCCGCTGGCCTGCGGGAAAGTTTTGAGGAGATGCGGTTGAATCCGTTGGGCGTCAAGCTTCTGGGACCTCTTCC
>NBLJ01000076.1 GCA_002084545.1 Desulfobacteraceae bacterium 4572_123
TCCAATTTCTGCAAGCAGCGGCCATTTGTCGGCAAGAAAGCTGAAATTCATAACAGCCTCCCTGTTTTGAGGCTAAAAACCTGCCTGGGTGTGGCGATTAGATGATCCAGGAGCTTGATGGAGAATTCGGCGGCAATATTTCCAAGCTGAGCAGTGATGCGATGATCGTTTTCCGACGGTGCAGATTCTCCGCTGGGATGATTGTGAACCATGATAATCTTTGTGGCGTTATGGTCCAGGGCGGATTTCATGATTTCTCTTGGATAAAATGGGGCTCGGTCAACAGTGCCTTCAATGACAATCACATGATGCACAATTTTGTTGGCATCGTTCAAGCAAAACAGCAAAAGACATTCTCGCGGGTTCGCGCCAATATGAAGTTTTACGAACTTGGCTATATCCTCCGGTGTCGAGATAGTATCCGCGTTCTCTGCGTGCTGTTCAAAATATCTAACCATCGAGGCACGAATAGCGATCAAGAATGTTGCTGTTTCCGGGCCAATTCCTTTTATTTCCAGAAGCCGCTTTCGGGGTTGATCCAAAACAGCGGCAAACGAACCAAAGTGATTTATCAGATCCTTAGACAGTTTTTTGGTATCCCTTCGCGGTATAGGGTATGTGAGCAGCAGCTCAAGCATTTCATAGTCCGCTAACGATTCCCGCCCGGCCTTATTAAACCTTTCTCGAAGTCGGCTGCGGTGTCCGTGTCTATGGTCCCTGTTTATCAACCTATTATGTTCCCCTATTTGTTGAGCCTTCTTTTATCAGGAGCAGTTAGAAAAGGGGTGTCCATTGATACTGAATATTTTTAATTCAATTTAAGCTACTAATATAGTTTCAAATAATAGTCAAGCGCTATTAGGATCAGGCTGTATGATATTGGGCAGAAGACTGTAGGTAAAAACTAATAAACCCCTGAAAATACAGGGGTTATTTGTAGTGGTGGCGATGCAGGGAATTGAACCCCGGACACTGCGGATATGAGCCGCATGCTCTGACCATCTGAGCTACATCGCCATGATTTTTCAATTAATTAAAGAGCCGGTTGTTCACCATCCTTTAATTTGAGAAAAAAAGTCTTTACCAATTCATATCCGGTAAGTCAAGAAATAAAAATCAATTTGACATTTTATCCGCACCGGGAGTCAAGTGTGCGATCCTTACAGAGCAACGGACCCCGTTACCTCGATTGTATACTCTTCCAGATTGTCCGGCAATTCGGTGAAAACCACCATAAAAGGAAGTATTTTACCCGGAGGTACATTTACATTGGACTGGTTGTCGCCACTGCGATTGGATAACCGCTTTTTTATGGCTTCGACATCCAGTTCGGCAAGTTCGGTATTGGTCAGCAGGTTCCCGCAGAAAACCGCCTGTGCATTTTCCAGTTTTTTCCCCTTTGAATACAACTTGCCCCTGATTTTAATAAAACTCCTGGCATCCGCATAGCCATTTTTCACCTTTCCGGTAATCACAAAAAAACGTCCGGCATGCTCATTTTCAACAAACCGGCTGCTGATACCGAAAGTCGTCATTTTTAATCCACCGGAATCTTGTACTTCGGGGGTTTGCATCTCACTGAGATAAGGAATCTTGATATCGGTATAAGTATATACAAAATAAACGCCCCCTGCCAGAAGAGCCAGTATCAACAGAACAATAAGCGGAAGACTTACACCTTTTTTAGCGGGCACTGGCGGCAGGCCGTCACCTCGTTCATCATGTTCCCCGGCTTCCGAAAATGTTTCCATCTCTTCAGTCTCGGTTTCCCTTTCCGGGCCCCCCATTTCAAATGTTTTGACCAGTTCCGCCTCTTTTTGGGCCATTTCAGCCAGATCGGCGGATTCTTCCTCCCCTCCGATTGCAAAATCCGGCTGCAATCTGTCCTTCGGTTCACTTACTTCGGAAATCTCCATATCCGAAATTTCTCCGGCATCTGCCTCATCCTCTTCAAGGCTGAAGTCAAGATCAAGCTCAAGGTCGGTATCATCTGTTTCAGCTCCCGTTTCAGGCACCTGATCTTCTTCCAGAACATCTTGAAGATCCGAAAGATCAAGCTCATCGGGCTCAAATTCAATTTTGGATTCCTCGGAATCTATCATCTGATCCGGCTCAAGCTCAAAATCAAATTCAAGATCTTCGTCTTCATGTTCGCTCCCGGCTATGGTTTCCGGCTCATCAATTTCAAGCATTTTTTCGATATCGGATAAATCCAGCTCTTCGGCTGAAATTTCAGCCTGTTCGCCGGCATCAGCTATCGTATCGGCCGTTTTCTCCGGTTCCAAATCAAATTTAAATTCATCCGTTTCTGTTTCCGGTCCGGGTTCCTTCGTGTCAGGCATTCCGTCCAGATCGAGCATTTTTTCCAGTTCCGACAAATCGATATCTCCGGAATCCTCAACAGATTCAGCATCCTGCGTCTCTTTATCGCTTTCCGATTCAAGGCTGAAATCAAGGTCACCGAATTGATCGGAATCAGACTCGAATGAATCATCGGAATCAGGCAGTTCAAGTTCGCTCAGTTCACCAAGCCCGTCTCCGGCATCGGTCTCATCTTCCGTGTCGTCTGAATCCATTTCCAGGGAAAAATCAAGATCCCCGACTTCAAGTTCTTCAGGGGCATCTTTTTCAATTTCGAAAAAATTTTCATCGCCTGAAAAATCCAGATCATCGGGCAGGGCATCATTTTCCTTAATTTTTTCCACATCATCTTCGGCGGAGGTGTCAACGTCAAAACCGGCGATCCGCGGTTCTTCTCGCAGTACCTGCGCAGGTTCTTCAAGCGGCTCGGGCGGATAAGCGATAAAAACATATTTACACTTTGAGCAACGAACCTTTGAACCGGATGGTTTTAAAAGATTTTCGTTCAAATTGAAACTTGTTTCGCATTTTGAACAGGTAATGATCATGATGCATCCTCGCTGCTTAAAATTTTAGATGATAAATTTCCGGCAAATTCCGATATTTTTCCGCATGATCCAATCCGTAGCCCACCAGGTATCCTTTTTTTATCACGTGACCGGCATAATCAACATGAATTTTAGTCTTGCGGCGTTCACGCTTGTCGATAAGGGTACAAATTTTAATCGAATGCGGTCCAAAAGATTTCAAATGATCAGTTAAATAGGACAAAGTAAGGCCGGTATCAATGATATCCTCGACAATCAACAGGTTTCTGCCCTTGATATTGGTTTCAACATCCTTGGTAAGTTGAATCCGTCCGGATGATTCAATACCTGCCCCGTAACTGGCAACTCTTACAAAATCAATTTCTACCGGAATGCTCAAATGCCTCACAAGATCCGCCATAAAAATAAAAGCGCCGTTTAAAACACCTATAACAGTCAGATCCCGGTCGACATAATCCGCTGAAATATTACGGGCCATGGAAGCAACAGCCTTACCGATATCTTCTTTTTTTAGAACAGGAACAAAATCAGGCATATGTAAAATATAGTAATATCATATAATTTTTCGTACATTAAATAAAAATATCGAATTAACGGCCCATCTTCAGTCAAATTCCGGATAAAGGTACATTTTATCATAACAATTGTCAATAAAATGCTACCTTGGGGCTTGCATAAAAACAACCTGCGGTTTTAGGCAGGCTCTATAGGCCGGCATCCGCCATTTTTTCAACAAGTTTTTTTTGTTCATCGGTCAAGTTGCGGGGCATTGCAACCTGAATAACGACATAGAGATCCCCCCTTCCGGATTTATCGATGCGGGGAAGGCCATGGCCTGCCAGACGCATTTTTGTCCTGTGCCTTGTCCCCGGGGGAACTTTCAGGGTCATCTCTTTGTTGTCAAGGGTGGGAAATGCAATCCGCGTACCAAGAAGTGCCTCGCTCAATTTAATTTCACGATCAATAAAAAGATCATACTCTTCACTTCGAAAAAGCGGGTCGGGCAGAACCCTGGCCTGGATATAAAGATCTCCGGCGGAACCCCCGTAGGGACTTTCATGCCCCTTGCCGGCCAGACGCACTTTCTTGCCCGAGATCATTCCCGCGGGGATTTTCACGGATACTGTTTCGGCGGCTCCCTGATGCTGCAGAGTTACTGTTTTGGTGGTACCCGCGGCGATTTCCCCCAGCGTCAGGGGCAGTTCATAGGTTATGTCGGAGCCTTTTGGCCGGGCCTGCCGGCCCCGACTCCTTCCTCCGCCGAAAGGACCGCCTCCGCCAAAGGAAAAACGCATGCCGCCGCCTCGTCCCGGCTTTCCAAAACCAAATTCGCTGAAGATGTTGGAAAAATCAAAATTTTGAAAAATATCTTCCTGGGAGTAGCGTTGATGAAAGCCGGCAGAGCCAAAAGTATCATACTGACGGCGCTTTTCCGCATCACTCAATACAGCATATGCTTCACTGATATGCTTGAATTTTTCTTCCGCGGATTTATCCCCCTTGCTGTGATCCGGGTGGTATTTCATGGCAAGCTTTCGATACGCCTTTTTTATTTCGGTATCTGAAGCGCTTTTTGCAACCCCGAGTATCTTATAATAATCAGTTTCAGCCATATCCGAATATCTCCAATACTGTTTTAAACTCAGTTATTCAATTTTCAGGCAAGTTCCGTGCTTTCAATGAACATTCGCTATTTACTTTTAAAGCAATCATGAGCACGGACAGCGCAGCCGGCGTGATCCCGTCGATACGGGATGTCTGACCCAGCGAAACAGGCCGCACCAGCGTCAATTTTTCCTTGAGCTCATTGGAAAGGCCGTGCACGGTCAAAAAATCAAAACCATCAGGAATTTTTATTTTTTCCAGATTTTTGAATTTTTCGATTTCACTGAGCTGCCTGCGGAAATATCCCTCATATTTAATCTCGATTTCCACCTGGCGAACAACCCGGGGATCGAGAGCTACCGGACTTTTAGCCAATTTTTCCACGGCCGCATACTTTATTTCGGTCCGCTTGAGCAACTGGTCCATATAAATTCCATTGTCAATGGGATTACTCCCGCATCTTTTCAAAAATTCGTTTACCTTCACAGAAGGCTTGATCACGCTTTTTTTTATCCTTTTAATTTCACCATCTATTAAAGTTTTGCGCATTTTCACGTCTTTTACGCTGTCTCTGTCTATCAGGCCCAGTTCATGCCCGATCTCCATGAGCCGCAGATCCGCATTGTCTTCCCGAAGCATCAGGCGATATTCGGCCCGGGATGTAAACATGCGGTAGGGTTCGCGCGTTCCCCGTGTGACAAGGTCGTCGATCATAACTCCCATATAGGCCTGGGATCGATCCAGAATAAAAGGTTTTCGCCCCTGAATCCCGCAGGCCGCATTGATCCCGGCCCACATTCCCTGGGCCGCGGCCTCTTCATAGCCGGATGTGCCGTTGATCTGACCGGCCATGAACAATCCTGCAATTTTTTTAGTTTCAAGGGTCGGCTTGAGCTGCACCGGGTTTACATAATCATACTCAATGGCATAGGCCGGCCGCATAATTTCAGCCTCTTCGAGCCCTTTAACGGACCTTACGAACCGAATCTGAATATCCACGGGCAGACTGTTGCCCAGTCCACTGGAGTATATCTCCTGAGTCTCCAACCCCTCGGGTTCAAGAATCACCTGGTGACGGTCTTTTTCAGGAAAACGGACAATCTTGTCCTCAAAAGAGGGACAGTATCGAGCGGCCCGCCCCTTGATCATCCCCCCGTACAGGGCCGACTTTTCAAGATTCCTGCGTACCAGATCATGACTTTCAGGATTGGTATAGCCGATATAACTCGGCAACTGGGGCAGAGAAATCTGTCTTGTAAAAAAAGAGAACGGACGCGGATCTTCTTCCGGTTCCTGGGCTTTAAATCTGGTAAAATCAATGCTTGATTTTTTCAAACGCGGCGGCGTACCGGTCTTGAGCCGGCCAAGATCAAATCCCAGCTCCCTTAGATGCGCGGGCAGGCCATAGGAAGCAAATTCTCCGGCTCTGCCGGCCTTGATGGACTTGAATCCGATATGCACAAGCCCGCTCAAAAACGTTCCCGTAGCCAGAATAACCACCGGGGCAAGGTACCCGAATCCAGTGGCATCCTCCACGCCGATTATTTTTTCATCTTCGGTTACCAGTCGTTCTATCATGGCCTGCTTAAGGTCCAGGTTGGCCTGATTCTCAAGAATTGCCTTCATAACGATATGGTAACGATTTTTATCATTCTGGGTACGCGAAGAATGCACTGCCGGTCCCTTTTTGGTATTCAGGGTCCTGTATGCAATGGCACTCTTATCCGTCACCCGGGCCATCTCGCCTCCCAGGGCGTCGATTTCCCTTACCAGTTGTCCCTTGGCCATGCCGCCGATGGAAGGGCTGCAGGGCATGGCAGCCACCTTATCCAGATCTATGGCGGCAAGCAGAACCTTGCAGCCCATGCGGGCAGCACAAAGGGCCGCCTCGCATCCGGCATGACCGGCCCCCACAACGATAATATCATATTTTTTTAAATTCATTATCCATCCGTCTGCAAAAACAAGCCAATTGACTGTTGTCTGACACATGCCTGCCGTGGTAATGTTAGCCTTGGCAGGTTAAAAACAAATTATATAACCGCTTTAAAGACAGGTCAAGCTGCACCATGGCTTTACATGATAAAAGATATACGGACTTAAACACTTACCTTAGAAACCTCTTCGGATGCCGGGTTCAAAAAATCAGTATCGACGCCGGCTTGTCCTGCCCTAATCGGGACGGCACCATCTCAAGAGGCGGATGCAGTTACTGTAATGCCAGGGGATCGGGAACCGGTGCGCATACTCTGGGGTTTTCCGTGACCGACCAGCTTTTAAAAAGTCGTCAGGCACTTGCCCGGCGATACAAGGCCAAAAAATTTATCGCCTATTTTCAATCCTATACCAACACCTACGCCAGGTTGTCCACCTTAAAGGCGCTCTACTCGGAAGCATTGGCCGTTGAAGATATCGTGGGCCTTTCCATTGGAACCCGTCCCGATTGCGTGAATGAGGCAATCCTGGACCTTTTACAGGAATATGCATCGAATTATCTGGTTTGGATCGAATACGGCCTTCAATCGGCCAATGACAAAACACTAAAGCGCATCAACCGCGGACATGATGTGCAGTGTTTTAAAAAAGCGGTTGCCCTGACAAAAAACAGGGGCATTATGATCTGCGCTCATATTATCCTGGGGTTGCCCGGTGAAAATCGTGATCAGATGCTTAAAACCGCGGATTTTATCGCGTCCATGGGCATTGACGGAATCAAACTGCACCTTCTATATGTCGTTAAAGATACCCCCATGGAACATCTTTACCGCAAAGGAAAATATACCTGTCTGGAGCAGCTTGAGTATGTGGACCTGGTCTGCGACTTCCTGGAACGTATTCCCTCGAATATTGTGATCCAGCGTCTCACCGGCGATCCTCATCCCGAAGAACTTGTGGCGCCCCGGTGGTCCCTGAAAAAAACCGAAACCCTGAATCTGATCAGGAGGACTCTGGAAACAAGAGACTCCATGCAGGGCAAGTACTGTCCATGAACGTTTTACGAGGCCGTCTCAATCCGGCTTTTTACGAAGGCGTCATGTTGTAGCCGTCAAATAAAAAACCCGCCCAATCATGGGCGGGTTTTTTTATTTTTTGATCCATACCGGCAAGACCGGTTATTTTTTGTCGTCTTTGACCTCTTCAAAGTCGGCATCCACAACATCGTCTTCAGGGGCCGCGGCACCTGCACCGGGCTGGGCTCCGCCTTCAGGACCTGCGCCCGGCTGGGCACCTGCCTCTTGTGAAGCCTGCTGGTACATGGCTTCGGCAACCTTATGGGATGCCTGGGTCAACTCTTCACTCAAACGCTTGATCTCGGCCGAATCATCTCCCTCGATAGCCTTTTTAAGAGGCCCGATAGCGGCCTCAACCTTGCTTTTGGTTTCCGCATCAACCTTGTCGCCCAGATCTTTTATCGATTTTTCGGTCTGGTAAATCAGGGCATCCGCCTGATTACGCGCCTCCACCAGTTCTTTCTTCTTCTTGTCGTCTTCTGAATGCAATTCCGCATCCTTGACCAGTTTATCGATCTCTTCCTGTGAGAGACCACTGGACGCGGTGATCTGAATAGACTGCTCTTTGCCCGTGGCCGTATCCTTGGCCGAGACATTCACAATACCGTTGGCATCAATATCAAAGGTCACTTCAATTTGAGGCACACCCCTGGGTGCCGGCGGAATCCCCACCAGTTCAAAGCGCCCCATGGTCTTGTTGCCCTCCGCCATCTCCCGTTCTCCCTGGAGCACATGAATGGAAACGGCCGGCTGGTTGTCGGCAGCCGTGGAAAAAATCTGACTCTTCTTAGTTGGAATGGTAGTATTCTTTTCGATAAGCCGGGTCATGACGCCGCCCAGGGTCTCGATCCCCAGAGAAAGCGGAGTAACATCCAGAAGCAGGACATCCTTGACATCACCCTTTAAAACACCTCCCTGAATGGCGGCACCAATAGCCACCACCTCATCCGGGTTCACGCCCTTATGGGGTTCACGGCCGAATATCTGCTTGACCCGTTCCTGAACCGCAGGCATCCGGGTCATACCGCCCACCAGAACCACCTCATTGATGTCGCCGGCGTTCAAATTGGCGTCTTTCATTGCAATCCGGCAGGGCTTTTCAAGATTATTCAGCAAATCGCCGATCAATGTCTCGAGTTTTGCCCGGGTAACCTTGACATTCAGGTGCTTGGGGCCGCTGGCATCGGCCGTGATAAACGGCAGATTGACATCGGTCTCCATCGCCGTGGAAAGCTCCATTTTCGCCTTTTCGGCAGCCTCTTTGAGTCTTTGCAGGGCCATCTTGTCACTTCTTAAATCAATGCCCTGATCCTTTTTGAACTCATCGGCCAGATAATCAATGAGCCGCAGGTCAAAATCCTCGCCGCCCAGATGGGTATCACCATTGGTGGCTTTGACTTCAAATACGCCTTCGCCGATTTCAAGAATGGATACGTCAAAAGTACCGCCGCCCAGATCGAATACGACAATTTTTTCTTCGCTTTTCTTGTCCATGCCATAGGCCAGGGCAGCGGCTGTGGGTTCATTGATTATTCGCAGCACATTCAGACCGGCAATCTTGCCGGCATCCTTGGTGGCCTGCCGCTGGCTGTCGTTGAAATAAGCAGGAACGGTGACTACTGCGTCGGTGACGGTTTCACCCAGATATTCTTCAGCAGTCTTTTTGATATTCGCCAGAATATAGGATGATATCTCGGCCGGGCTGTGCTGCGTGCCCCGAAGATTGATACGGACATCACCATTGCCGGCCTGCTCAATTTTATAGGGCAATATTTTGATATCATCCTGCACTTCGGGAGAAGTGAACTTGCGCCCGATCAGCCTCTTGACGCCAAACACAGTATTTTCCGGATTGGTGATCGCCTGACGCTTGGCGATCTGACCCACCAGACGTTCCTTGCTTTCCGAAACCGCGACAATTGACGGTGTGGTCCGCCCGCCCTCGGGGTTGGTGATCACTTTTGCGTCTCCATTGTCCATGATGGCCACGCATGAATTGGTTGTACCAAGATCAATACCTATAATTTTACCCATTTTATCCTCCTTGCACATTGTATATCGCTATTTTAAATTAAAAGTTAAAATTAAGCTTTGCGTTTTTAGGACTCGCATTCAGCGGCCTGCGCTTTGGAAACAACAACCATGGAGGGCCTGATAAGCCTGTCATGGAGCATGTATCCCTTCTGCAACTCCTTTAAGACCATATTTTCCTCATGATCGCATGTTTCTTCCTGCAGAACCGCCTGATGAAAACACGGATCGAAATTTTTACCAAGGGCATCTATCGGTTTAACACTGAACCGGTCTAGGATTTTCAGTATCTCCTTGAGGGTCAGTTCGATTCCGGCGGCAATACCGTCGGATTTTCCGTTTCCATCGGATGACTCCAATGCCCGTTCCAGGTTATCCACAACCGGGAGCAGATCTTTGACAAGGGATTCGTTGGCAAATTTTCGAAAATCATTCATTTCACGTGCCGTGCGTTTTTTGTAATTATCAAATTCCGCGGAAACCCTTAAAAAGCTGTCATAATTTTTATCGGCTTTCTTCAATGCGATTTCGAGCATCTCTTTCGGATCCTCTGTCTGCTCCGTTGCTTCCACTGGTTTGTTTACGCCGGAATCTTCCACGACTGTATTCTCTTCACTCTCTTTTACCGCGGATTCAGCATTGCTTTTAATATTTTTTTTAGGGGACATCAGAAAAAATACTCCGATATTATATTTTGTTAATTAACGACTGCATCATAATAAATCGTGAAAATTTATTGTCAAAAAAATAAGACCTCATAAACCAATGTCAAGGCGCTGAACCCCGGATTAAAATAAGACCGGTTGCAGAGTTTGCAACGAAGTTGTATCTCAAAAACATGGAATTACAAAGACGGTTATAATTTGCGCCGGAACATGGGCACACAAAGGCTGGATAAAAAATTACAGTAACCGGTGAAAAGAAAAAAGGTTGTGCACCCTTTATCGAATTTTATCTGAAAACGTATGCCATCAGGTTAACCGGGATCAATCCACGACACAGACCGCATCACTTATCGCTGCTTCCTTCCGGACCTGACGAGGTTCATGACCGTCTGTTGCGCGGTGGCCGGTAGGAAATGGCTATATTTTTCAGGACAATAACCCTTTAAAGGGAATTCAGCCCCGCATAAAGCGGATTTCGGGAAAAGGGCACCGCTAGCTCCCCACCTAGCACAACCAGAAACAAACTATACAACATGAAACATTTTTATCAAGTAAAAAACTGTAAATTGCAGCGTAAAAAATACTTTTCTTTTACCTGAAAAACCGCAAAAATTCTTCACTTAACCCCGACGGATCTTTGAACGGCTTGGGTATCAAGGCATTTTCTATTGACATTAAAGCACTGTTATCTTACTTATCCACAAAGTTAACTATATTTTTTCCATAATCGAAAGGAAGCCGGTTATGATTAAAAAAATTTTCCTTTTCCAGGTTCTTTTTTTAAGCCTGGCCGTGGCCGGATGTGTTCCGTTGATCGTCGGGGCCGGCAGTGGCGCCGTAGTTTATTCCTATACGAACGGAAACCTGAAGGCATCTTACCCTGCAGCGTTTGTTGAAACTACCAAAGCGTGTATCGATACCCTGGACTACCTGCAGATCCAGCTTGTGGATAAAACTTCCACCGGCATCAAAACAACCCTGAACGCCAAGCGCTCGGATGGCTCCCCGGTAACCATTGAAATCGTCATGCTTGCACCTCTGATTACTGAAGTTTCAGTCCGGACAGGTGTTGTCGGGGTATGGAATAAAAAAAATTCCGAACTGATACATGCCAGTATTGCCCAAAGACTATAGTAACAGCCCCCTGGTGCGCAAGGCGGTCCGAACAGCCGAAAACCATGGAATGCTTGCTCACGGCGACCATGTTCTTGCAGGCGTATCCGGAGGGCCGGATTCGGTTGCCCTCCTGCATCTCCTTTTACTACTGGCTCCAAAATTTTCCCTGGAAATCGGCATCGCCCATGTGAATCATTGCCTGAGACAGGCTGAATCAGACCGGGATGCAAACTTCGTATCTTTCCTTGCAGCCAAACTGGACCTGCCGTATCATGAATGCCGCGTTGATGTAAGCAAATACCGTAAAAAGCACAAACTTTCCCTGGAAGAAGCGGCCCGGCGCGTACGCTATACTTTTTTCAACAAAATTGCCATGGAAAACAGATACGGAAGTATCGCCCTGGGCCACAATTGTGATGATAATGCCGAGCTTGTCCTTATGAATATCCTCCGGGGAAGCGGCTCTCTTGGCATTTCCGGTATCCCGGCCCTTCGTTGGCGGAATGATCCCAGACTAAAAATCATTCGCCCCCTTATTTCATCCGGCCGCGCTGAAATAATTGCGTTTCTAGAAAAATATAATCTGGAATATGTATTGGATTCATCCAATTCAGACACCCGGTTTCTTCGTAATCGAATCCGTCACAGGCTCCTTCCCCTGCTGCGGGAATCCTACAACAGTGCAGCCGTTAAAAACATAAACCGACTCTCACTCCTTGCAAACAGTGAAGAACAGTGGCTTGAAGAGATGACCGCCCCGCTTTTTTGCGATGCGGTAATGGATGCAAATACCGACTGCATAACCCTTTCAATCCAGGCCATCTTAAAAGCCCATGTTGCTGCGAGGCGAAGAATTATCAGAAAAGCCGTTCTGACCTGCAGGGGCAGCTTGAGACGCATCGGTTTTTCTCATATTGAAGCGATCCTCGATCTGCTGAAAAACAAGGCGACGGAAAAAACCATAGACCTGCCGGATCGGATTCGGGTCCGGCGCCGTCATTCAACCCTTGTGATTACCAGGGAAAAAAGACCCCTGCGGGAGATCTCCCCCCGGCAAAATGTTCCGGACAATATGAAAAGCGCCGGGCCGGACACGGCATTTCTTGATATGGATAAATTCTCATTTCCCATCATTGTACGGCCGCCTCGGCCCGGAGATCGGTTTACACCGCTGGGCATGAAAGGCAGCCAGAAACTGAAAAAATACTTCATAAATCACAAAACGCCGAGGTATGAACGCACAAGATGCCCGCTTCTGGTCAGTCATGATAAAATCATCTGGGTTCCGGGCCACAGAATAGACGAGTCCGTAAAAGTTACAAAGACAACTCAAAAAGTTGCAAAAGCCCAACTTTTGCTTGCCTAATGCATAATAATGCATTATTTTTCATTACCTTAATTCAAGGATAATATAACTTGAACTTAAATTATTTAATAATAAAATGGGCATATAGCTCCGCAACCAAAGCTTCTCGGGAGGTAACTTCATTTGAATCCGTTTCATAAAAATCTGGCATTATGGCTCGTCATAACATTGATGATGATTATGCTTTACAACCTTTTCAATCAGCAGCAGATGCCCGAAACCAGCATCAGTTACACGGAATTTCTGTCGATGGTGGAAAATGAACAGGTCGCTGAGGTAACTATTCAGGGACAGGAACTGATTGTCACAGGCTCCAACCGCAACAGGTTTAAGATCTTTGCCCCCAAGGACAGTGATCTGATTAAAACTCTGCGGGAAAAAGGTGTGTCCATCACGGCCAAACCGCCGACTGAATCGCCCTGGTATATGTCTGTCCTGGTCTCATGGTTCCCCATGATTGTGCTGATCGGCGTATGGATATTTTTTATGCGCCAGATGCAGTCCGGCGGGGGCAAAGCCATGAGTTTCGGTAAAAGCCGGGCTCGTTTGCAGTCCGACAAATCGGCCAAGGTTACATTTGAAGATGTGGCCGGCATCGATGAAGCCAAGGAAGAGCTTGGGGAAATCGTGGAGTTTCTCAGAGAGCCCAAGAAATTTACCCGTCTCGGGGGCCGAATCCCCAAGGGCGTACTCCTTACAGGACCTCCGGGTACCGGCAAAACCCTTTTGTCACGTGCGATTGCCGGCGAAGCCGATGTTCCCTTTTTCAGTATCAGCGGCTCGGATTTTGTAGAAATGTTCGTGGGCGTCGGCGCATCACGAGTCAGAGATCTTTTTGTGCAGGGCAAAAAAAATGCTCCATGTATCATCTTTATCGATGAAATTGACGCCGTCGGCCGGCACCGCGGTGCAGGTCTGGGCGGCGGCCATGATGAACGAGAGCAGACGTTGAACCAATTGCTGGTGGAAATGGACGGATTTGAATCCAACGAAGGGGTCATCCTGATATCTGCCACCAATCGGCCCGATGTGCTGGATCCGGCTCTTCTCCGGCCGGGCCGGTTCGACCGGCAGGTATATGTCTCCCTGCCTGACATCAAGGGCCGTGAAAAAATCCTGAAGGTTCATATAAAAAAAACACCGATTGCCAAGGATGTTGACATTCTGACCCTGGCAAAAGGGACCCCCGGCTTTTCCGGCGCCGACCTTGAAAATCTGGTTAATGAAGCGGCCCTGCTGGCTGCCAAGCGGGACAAGGAAAAAGTCGATATGGTCGACTTTGAGGACTCCAAGGATAAGATTTATATGGGGCTGGAACGTAAATCCAAAGTGATCAAGGAGGAAGATCGCAAAACCACTGCCTATCATGAAGGCGGGCATGCCCTGGTAGCACGATTCCTGCCGGAGACGGATGCGGTCAATAAGATCACGATCATTCCCCGGGGCCGTGCCGCCGGCATTACATGGTTTTTGCCTGAAGAGAGAGATTTTAAATACAAAGACCAGCTTAAAAACGAACTGTCCGTGGCCTTTGGCGGCCGGGTGGCCGAAGAATTGGTTTTCAACCGCATCAGCACCGGAGCCAGCAATGATATCAAGCAGGCCACCGATATTGCCCAGCAGATGATCCGTTCCTGGGGCATGAGCGAAACACTCGGCCCCTTGAGTTACGCCAAGGGGGAAGAGCAGGTCTTTTTAGGACGGGAAATTGCGCAGCACCGGGACTATTCCGAGGAAACCGCCCGCAGAATCGATAAAGAGGTGCAAGACCTGATTATTTCATCCTATGACCGTGCCACGGAGGTTCTTGCGGAGAATTTGGATATTCTCCATAAACTGGCGGATCTGCTGCTGGAAAAGGAAACGGTACTGGGCGCCGAACTCGACGAACTCATTTTATCTTTAAGGCCGGACATTGAACTGCCGTCTCATAAGACCGATACCGACGAAAACGAAGGTGATACAGCGGACAAACAGGGAAAAAAACGACCCGTCGATAAGCCTGAGGCACAGGAGAGTCCGGAAAAACCTTAAGCAATCACAATAAAAAATGAAATCATATAAAATAACCTGGGGGAATCATAGTCTTGAACTTGGGAAACGCACCTGTGTCATGGGCATTGTCAATGTGACTCCGGATTCCTTTTCGGACGGCGGGAAATATAATTCCATCGATAAAGCCGTTGCACATGGAGAACGGCTCTTCAGAGAAGGCGCCGATATTCTGGATATAGGAGGAGAATCCACCCGGCCGTTTTCCGATCCGGTCCCTGCCGGGGATGAAATCCAAAGGGTGATACCGGTCATTCGTGAACTGGTCAGGCGCGTACCCATACCTGTTTCCATAGATACAAAAAAAGCAGTGGTTGCCAAAGAGGCTATTGCTGCAGGTGCCAGTATTGTTAACGATATAAGTGCCATGAAAGCTGATCCCGACATGGCCGAAATTGTAGCGAAGGCCGGCGTACCCATTGTTTTAATGCATATGAAGGGAACTCCGAAAACGATGCAGGAGGCTCCGGCTTACAACGATCTAATCCCTGATATTACAAAATTTCTAACTGAAGCGATTGCATATGCACAAAGATGCGGTATTGATAAGGCAAAAATCATTATTGACCCGGGGATCGGATTCGGCAAAACAGTTTCACATAATCTAACCCTTATTAACAATCTTGCAGCATTTAATGACCTTGATACGCCCCTGCTGATCGGCCCGTCAAGAAAAGCATTTATCCGCGCCATTCTTAAAAACGAAAACAGCGGCACAATAAACCCCGACTCAAAAATTGCAGAAACCGGAACTCAGGCGGCAATCGCGGCCGCGATTTTAAATGGCGCCCATATTGTCAGAGTGCATAATGCGGCCGACAGCCGGGCAACGGCCGACATAATAGATGCGATTAAAACGGCCGGGACGGAGCTTCAGGCAATTACTTCTTAATTTTCAATATTCAATTTGATTCCGGCTTGTCCGGACCGCATTTAGGATTTGAATGCTTTTTCGTAACAAAACAGTCACTATAATCAGTTTGGGTTTCATAGTGGGCGTGGTTGTCACCCTGTTATGGCCATTTACATCCATTATGGAAACCTCGATACGCATCCCGGTCAAAATCAGTGACATCCCGCGGGCCATGATCCTTACCGGCCCGCCACCGGGTGATATTGAACTGCATGTACGGGGGCCAAAATCTGCAATTAAAGCCATATCAGGCCACTTTCCGTATTACGCGCTTAACCTTTCCGCGGTTAAGGAAGGCAGACAGGATATTCAGCTTGATTCAAAAAACATTTCGCTGCCAAAAACAATCAAAATTAAAAAAATTACGCCAAGTTTCCTTGGTTTGAATATTGAAAAAAAAGCAAGGAGGACACTGCCGGTAGAGCTGTTTTTATCAGGCAAACCAGCCGCTAATTTTACCATAACCGAAAAAAAGATAAAACCTGAATTCGTGATTGTCTCCGGTCCCGCTAATACACTGGCCGGTATGACGCGCATTCGTACCAAACCAATCGATATAACCGGGATATCGGAATCTCTTAAAAAAGAAATTTCAATTGATCTGCCTGAAAACGTTGCCATGGCATCGCCGGATAAGATCATTCTTGCCGAAATCCATGTGGGCCACAGGATAACAACAAAAACAATCAGTGATATCCCGGTAATCGGTAAAAACTCAGAGTATGCATATACGATTACACCTCCTAAGATTGATCTTGAAATCCAGGGCCCGGCCAATATGATCGATAAATTTTATTCCGGAGAAAAACCTGAAGTTTTTATCGATCTTAAGGGACTTGAACCCGGAATTTTTGTCAGACGGGCAACTATTACTCTGCCGGTTAAAATTATTCTGACAAAGGTTACACCGGAAATCTTCTCTGTAAAGATAGTGCGTAAATAAGGAAAAAATGCTACTGGTTATAGATGTCGGCAATACAAACACTGTAATGGGAATTTACGATGGATCCAGGCTTGTCATTGACTGGCGGATACGTACGGAAAGAAATACAACCGCGGATGAATTTTATGTCCTGACCACAAGTCTCTTTGCAGGAAACAGAATCAGGCCCGAGGATATCACCCGCACGATTATTTCCAGCGTTGTTCCCCCCATGGTAAATATCCTGGATGCTTTCTGCCGCAAATACCTGGCCCACGAGCCCATCTGGGTTAATGCCAGATCCGCCGCGACCATGCCTATTCTTTACAGCAATCCGGACGAAGTCGGCGCCGACAGAATCGTCAACGCGGTGGCCGCCTTTCATGAATATCAAACCAGCCTGATCATAATCGATTTCGGCACGGCAACGACCTTTGATGCGATCTCTGAAAAAGGCGAATATTTAGGCGGCGCCATCAGCCCGGGAATCATGATTTCCGCGGAAGCACTGTTTATCAAAGCATCCAAACTCCCCCGTGTCGATATTTTCACACCCCCGAAAAATGTGATCGGCATGGATACGGCAAGCAGCATTAAAGCCGGCATCATTTATGGCTATGCCGGTCTGGTTGACGGCATTGTGCGTCGCATGAAAACGGAAATGGGTCTTGCCCCGAGGGTAATCGCCACCGGAGGACTTGCCGTGATAATGCAGCAGGTAACAGAAACAATCGAGAAAGTTGAAAGCAATCTTACCCTGGAAGGGCTGCGGATTATAAGCAATTCCATTAGTTGAAAAAACGATAAAACACGAATTTAAAAAAAACTATGCGGTACGGGACCGCAAATAGCCCAGAAATCCCCGGATACTGTTCTTTAAAAACCCCAGTTCACGTTCTTGCACGGCACTATCCAGACTGGAAAAATTCGTTAGAAATGGATCACTCTTCAATAAATTTTTCAGACATGTCTCCTCAAAAAATTCAGCTTCGGTATGCCGCATTACATTGCTTATTACCTGTTCCCAGTGCAATAGCTGGCCTTTATGCATCTTAAGCATTTTTACCGCATTTTTTCGAGAACCGTAATGACCGTAGTTAATTACCGCGGGGTTGTGTACCAGCAGTTGATCAATACTCTCAACGGCAGTATCCAGAAAAAGCCTGGGCGGGGTAGCCGGTCTCAGGTAGATGTGGCCGGATGGAAGTTCCAGGCATACGCCCCCGGTTTCTCCCGCAAAAAGATTTTTTCCCGTCATGTAACTGACATGATGGGCCGCATGCCCGGGCGTTATCAGGACCTTGATGAAATCCGATTTAAACAGGGATGCATCAATAAAACGGTCGGCTGAAACCGGCATGACCGGCCCGTAGGCTTTGCCCACTGGCCCGAGGGTCTTCAGCGTACCTTCCCAAAGCCGGGTTGGATCGATGAGGTGGGGAATGCCGATTTTGTGGCAAACAATCGGCGTTGTCGGAAAAAACCGGGCCATTTCACCGATCCCGCCGCCATGATCAAGGTGAATGTGGGTTAAGAAAATATAATCGAGGGTATGGATGCCAAGTGTCTGCAAAGCTTTAAAAAGGCTGCCGCTGGTAACGGAGGGCCCCACATCCACCAAAAAATTTTTCTCGCCGGTATAGGCCCATGCACCGATAAATTGTTCAAATCCCGTGACGGGAGGGCAAAGGGTAATCAGATAAAGGCCCTCTCCCATCTGCCTTATTTCCGCCTTTGCCGGCTGCATTAGTTCATATCCATGGCGGTTTCCAGCCTATTAATTTCCCTGACTATTTTTTCCCGCTCTTTTTCAGTCAAATCCGCCTGGTTGAGACGCTGCCTCAAACCGACCAGAATCATTTCCTCCCTGTAATCAGCACAGGTATATTTTAAATTATTTTTCACTTTCAGCCTTCAGCCTTATTGTCAAACCCGTCCGGTTTCCTTCAACTGTTCCCTGAAAAGACGAAAAAACAGGTCAGCGTCTGTTATGCCCCGGCTCAGTATTTTACCGATGTCATCAATATTCTTGATATTAATAATAATATTAACACTTTTATTCAAAGCCATCATATGATCCATGGTGCGAAAACGATGGCTTATCATTGCCACAAAAACATTGCGGCGCAGATCCATTTTCTGGCGCTCGAGATAAATCAGAACTTTATTAAAATCCGGATCAGTTGTATTAAAATTTTCATTTACCAGTATCAGGTCATAATTGTGGTATCGCATTTTTTTTAATGCGCCCCGGTCGGTTTTAACGATGGTGATATTATACTCCATCAGTGTTAAGACATTTGTTACCTTTTGGAGAATCTTTTCATCCGTCTCGCATATCAGGGCTGTTTTCCCCTCCTCTTCTATAAAATCAAACGGTCTTTCGGAAGCATCATATTCATCAAGCTCCGTTTCCGCATCAATTTCATCAAAGAGGATCTCTTTTGCGGGTTTAGCAGGTCCATTTTGATCCTTTTTTTTCAGCGGCCCGACGGATATCCGGTTTTTGCATTTGGGGCATAGAAAAGATGCCGCCTTTGTACTTGAAAGTTTTTCATCAGGTATCCTGAACTGGCTTTTGCATCGCTCACAACTGATATTCATAATGTTTCCACGCCTCCTTGCAATATTCGCATCCGCGCATTTGTAATGCGGGAGCGAAAACTCAGCACACCATGATCGGATTGGGGCATATCAATAGGTTTTTTCATAATTTCTATCAATTTCAAGGTTATCGATATCGGTGGTGGCCTCACCGCGGGAACTTTTCACTGAATCAATCCCCCTGCCGACAATGCCCTTGCGGGATGCATAAGTCAGGGCTGTTTCCTGGGTGATCAGCCCCTGCTCATAAAGCCCGATAATATGCCGGTCAAAGGTTGTCATACCGAAAGGAGCGCCGGCTTCCATAATATCATGATATGTTTTACCTTCGGATTCGCCATGCAAAATCGCATCTTTAACCCTGAGGTTCGTGCAGAGAATTTCAAAGGTGGCCACTCGTCCGCCCCCGATTTTAGGCAGCAGACGCTGACAGACAATCCACCGGACACTGTCCGCCATTCGAATCCGGATCTGCTTCTCTTCTTCAGTGCTGAACATACCCAGCATCCTGTTAATGGTCTGGCCCGCATCCACCGTATGCAGTGTTGTTAAAACAAGATGCCCGGTTTCCGCGGCGGTCAGTCCGATCTCCACCGATTCCCGATCGCGCATTTCCCCAACCAGTATTACCTTGGGCGCCTGCCTGAGGGCCGCCCGGAGACCGTTGGCGTACGTATCGAAATCACTGCCCAGCTCCCGCTGATTAAAGGTCGATTTTTTATGGGGATGCTGATATTCGATTGGATCTTCAAGGGTCACGACATGCACGGAACGATTTTCATTGACCTGGTCGAGCATAGCTGCCAGCGATGTTGATTTTCCGGAACCGGTGGCCCCTGTGACCAGAACGATACCGTTCAATTCTTCGGCGATTTTGAAAAAAGCCTTGGGAAGATTCATCTCCGTTATGGTCGGAATGCGTGATTCCAGTTTTCTCAGTACAATGGAATAATTGCCGGACTGGCAAAAAATATTAACCCTGAAACGGGCCTTGCCGGGCAGGGTATAGGACAAATCGCAGGAACCGGTCCTGAGAAGCGCTTCGGTAAGGCGGCGATCATTGCCTATAAGGTTCAGTGCCAGTATTTCAGTCTGAAAGGATGTGAGTTCACGGAACTCAGGGGTGGTATCAACCCGGATAAGTTCACCGGAACTTTCGACCTGCAGGGGTTTTCCCACTGTTAAATTAAGATCCGAGACATTATCAAAGGAATCAAGCATCTTGGTGAGAATATGGTCAATTTCCTGTTTTTTCATGCCATCCCCTCATCTTTTTTTAAGGGTAGTATGTATAATTTCTGATTGTATCTTTTATATTTCAAAAAATACCCATCAGGCTTCGGTGAAATCCGTGGGCGGCGCCTTTAAAAGAGGCCTGAATCTTGCTTTTTCGTTGGCCTTGGCATACGCTTCATCCGCGCCGATGAAACCCCTGTTGTAAAGGCTCATAATAGCATCATCCAGAAGCTGCATACCGTATTTTTTACCGGTCTGCATGCTGGATGCAAGCTGATGGGTTTTTGATTCCCGGATAAGATTCCGAACCGCCGGCGTTGCGATCAATATTTCAAGTGCCGCGCAGCGGCTCTTTGCATCGATTCGTTTGAACAGAACCTGGGCAATCACGGCCCTGATTCCATCTGCAAGGGTGGATCGGATCTGCGCCTGTTCATTAGCGGGGAACACCTCAATGATACGGTCCACGGTTTTGGCGGCACTGGTGGTATGCAGTGTACTGAAAACAAGATGACCGGTAGATGCCGCTTCAATGGCCAGTGAGATGGTCT
This sequence comes from Desulfobacteraceae bacterium 4572_123, assembly GCA_002084545.1. Taxonomy (GTDB): domain Bacteria; phylum Desulfobacterota; class Desulfobacteria; order Desulfobacterales; family 4572-123; genus 4572-123. The sequence continues at coordinate 20,982 of NBLJ01000076.1, forward strand.
CAAGATCCCGCATCTCGCCCACCAGGATTACATCCGGGTCTTCGCGCAAAGCCCCCCGCAATGCGCTGGAGAAGGACTGTGTATGCAGACCCACTTCACGGTGGTTGATGATGCACCCCTGACTGGTATGCACAAATTCTATGGGATCTTCAACTGTGATGATATGATCTTTACGCAACCGATTGGCTTCATCGATAATGGCGGCCAGAGTGGTTGATTTCCCGCTGCCGGTGGGGCCTGTGATAATGACCAGCCCCCGGGGGAGGGTTGCCAGCTTGGAAATAACCGACGGCAGGCCAAGCTGCTCGACGGTCATGATGGAGCTGGGGATTTCCCTGAAGACTGCTCCGACACCGTTTTTCTGCATGAAATAATTGGACCGGTACCTTGCCAGCCCCGGAATTTCATATCCAAAATCGACATCTCCGGTTTCCTCAAAAACCTTGATTTTATCTTCCGGAGTAATTTCATACAGCATGCTCCTTAATGAGTCATTATCCAGTACATTATACTTAATCCGTTCGATATCTCCCCTGACCCTCAACGCAGGCTGCTGACCCGCGATCAAATGCAGATCCGAGGCACCCTGGTCATTCATCAGTTTAAAAAAAGCATCTATTTTTGCCATTGATTGCTCCTGCCGTTAGAGATGTATCGTTTCAAGTTCACAGTCAAATAGCTTTTTAAACATGAAAAAGATCGGTTGCATTCATCCTGACATGACCAATTGTAAAATCCGCATATTATGACGCCTGAATAAATTTCAGTTTGGATTCATCCTCATCCAGGGCCGCCATTCCCTCTTTTCCGATTTCAAGCAACTTGGTATGGGCATCCAACACCGCACTGATCTGGACTTCAATCTGCATTCTCTGACGCTTCAGTTCGGTAATATCTTCATGCAGTTGAGCCAGTCGGTTATGGGCCTTATTTAAAATCTTTTCCGCCTGCACCCCAGCCTCCGCAACCACCAGCTCCGCTGATTTGCGTGCATTGTTTTTCATCTGCTCAAGAACTTTCTGAGAATTCAGCATAGCGCGCTTAAACGCCTCTTCCCGTTTTTTATAGCCCATGTTTTCCGCTTTAAGGCGCTGAATTTTTTGAGAAAGGCCCTCGTTCTCCCGGAGCATCGCTTCAAAGGCATCGGCCATCTGCTCTAAAAATGTGTCCACCTCCCGGACATCGAAACCCCGGAACTTTGTTTTAAACTGCTGCTGTTGAATATCAAGGGGGGTAATTTTCATAATATCTCCTTTCTGACAACAGTGCTACACCAGAGCTGCCGACAGCCGCAACAGAGTGTTGACAACAAAGGTTCGCAGAAAAATAATTCCCAGAAACACGATAATTGGGGAAAAATCGATCCCTCCGTAGTTCACCGGTATCTTCGAACGGATGGGGTAAAGAACCGGTTCGGTAACATTATGTATAAAACGGACAATGGGGTTAAACGGGTCAGGACTCACCCACGATAATATAGCACGGGCCACAATAATCCACATAAAAAAAAGCAGTACAAAATCAAGTACTTTTGCAACAGCAATAAAAAAATAACCCAGAATAAACATATTTACTTACAACCTTTCCTGTTCGATGCCCAAGGCAGGGCATCGATATTATTATATTGAGATAAATACTAAATATAAGGAAAATTAGTTATATTCTATAGATAAGTCAAGAAATTTCATGCAAAATCATTGACATGCTTGCCATACAGACTGTAAATTCATCATTTCAAAGCAATCAAACCGGCCATCGTCTGCCATAGGTTTATTCGATATGGTACATTTTGCTCATCCGGGTTATTTGTTTTCTGTAGCTCATGGCTGCTATTTTTTGTAACTAATTACTGCGTCTGGTGCTCTTATCCGTTTAGTATATAAAAATACTTTTCATTCGCGGATGCGAGAATACTGACCGAAAGGAAGGAAAAAACATGACAGCCGGCCGTCTTAAACCGCTGTATGTTTTCCTGCGTATGATGCTCGGACTGATTTTTGTCTGGGCGGCTTCAAGTAAGATACTGGACCCGGGGGGATTTGCTTGCGGTCTTTTATTGATAACGGGCTATTTGGTTCGCGGCAGTGCGGTTATTGTTAATCTGATGCTGACAGTGTTTATCATTGCCCTGTCGTTGAATATTTTCAGGGGTATTGATATCAACTGCGGCTGTTTTTCACAGGAAGCGCAATCAGGTACGAACATGTACTCTTCGCTGCTCTGGAATCTGCCCATGCTGGCCGTCGGGCTGTGGGTATTATTTTTCAGCTGCAAATCCGGCAATTCACTGCGTTTATGCGAAACCGAAAAAAAAAGTAAATAGGGCGGTTTCATCCGCGACCCCGTCCGCGTCACATGCACAATAAATCCGAAATAGACTGATGGAGCATTATGTTCACAGAAACCGTACATTTTCCAGCCGCTTTCATAGCCGGCCTGCTTTCTTTTTTTTCGCCATGCGTACTGCCGCTCATACCGGCTTACTTTACATTCATATCAGGTTTTTCCATGGAGGAGCTGACATCCGACTGTAATGCGGAAACAAGAAGGAAAGTGTTTCTGGCAACACTCTCCTTTGTCAGTGGATTTTCATCTGTTTTTATTCTCATGGGTGGATCGGCGTCGCTGATTGGATCCTTTATCATAAAATATAAGGATATTATACGGATTGCAGGCGGAATTCTTATCATTATCCTTGGCATCCACCTGACCGGCCTGTTTCATATCCGCAAACTCGATTTTGAAAAACGGATACACTTAAACAAAAAACCGCTTCATTTTTTCGGTACGTTCCTCATCGGAATGGCCTTTGCCGCGGGCTGGAGTCCCTGCATCGGTCCCATGCTGGGTTCCATCCTGATCATTGCCGGCAGCAACGAATCGGTCCTGCGCGGCATTGCCCTGCTGGCCGTCTATTCCGCCGGACTGGCCATCCCTTTTATAATACTTTCGGGTTTTATCAACATGCTGCTTATCTTTTTAAAAAAAGCCACACGAGTTTTGAAATACATCAACTATGTCTCCGGTTCTTTTCTGATAGTCATTGGTCTGCTGTTGCTGATCAACCGGCTGTCTTTTTAAAAAAATGCCACACCGGGTTTAAAGTTACCCATAAAATTGATCAAAAAGGAATTTAAATGACACATAAAAAATCAATGATCTATATTTTACTGATAACATTTTGTATTATGACAACTGGAGTTTCAATAAAAGCCGCAGCCGGCGAAATTAACTGGTACGATTATGAAAAAGGATTGACGCTGGGTAAAAACAGTAATAAAAAAATAATGATCAATTTCTATGGAGAATGGTGTCGTTATTGTAAAAAAATGGAAAAAGAGACATTCGCGGCAGCAAAGGTAGCTGATTACCTCAATGCTAATTTCATCTCAATTCGGATCAATACCGACAAAAACAGGGAACTGGCCAAG
>NBLJ01000077.1 GCA_002084545.1 Desulfobacteraceae bacterium 4572_123
TCAGCAGTAGTGTTAAAATGGAGTCGTCCACGCAAACGGTACGAACGACAGGGCATCCTTGTCGAAAATGATTGCTTTATTGGGTCTGGCTGACCATCTGGTAACTCGGGATCAAATCAGCGATACTCAACTGGCAATTTTCTTAAACGGTTTCACGGTCCATCACGTTTCCGGATATCTGAAATTACGCTAAATACTTTTAATCTCCCTGTTTCAATTTTTCACGAGTTGCGGCACCGGATTTTCTCATCTGTTCCAGCAGTTGCCGCAACTCCTCTTCGAGCACCTTGAATTTTTCCTGTTCCGGCAGGTGCCGCAGGTTTTCCACAATTTTTTGATATTCTTTCTTAAGATAATTAAACCCTTTTTCCAAATCTTTCTGTATTCTTTCGGAATACAGAAGCAATGCATCAGATCCATTGATCGTCGTATTGCTTTCCAGCATCCTGCCGCCCTTTTCAAGCAGGTACATTTCAACAGCCTTTCCCTTCGGATCCGCGGGATCGGCAACAATAAAAAAGCGCGAATATTCGGTCGCGGCATTGGAAAATTCGGGTTTTATGGTCAGTTTTACAATATATTTCTCATTTTTATCATAAACAAGGCCACTGACACTGCCGATCACTTTTGAATCAAAAATGACAGGAGATCCTTCTACAAGCCCCCCAATCCGGTCAAACCGGACATTGACGTCAAGCCCGCGCTGATTGCAACTGCATGCCAGAACCGCCATGATAAACAAAGCCATATAAATTGATTTGGTTATTTTTACCCGCATAATCAAATATTTCCCGCAATCTTCAGATAATCGGCCAGGCACATTCCCAAAATTGCCAGACACTCCATATCCAGAAATTTTTCAGCCCGTTTTTCAAACAACACCTTGCACTGGGTTGAAAATTCATCGTCGCCGTCATTGAAAAGCAAAAACAGCGGCACCTTTGGAAGAGGGACAAACCACATGGCCAGATCATAGGGAAGGTTAATTCCCTTGGGAGCCCCGCCGTTTAAAATTTTACAGGCCTGTTTGAGTTCATCCAGCTTTCCGCCAAAGCTTATGGCGATGGCTTGCTCCACATTTTTGCGGAAAGCATCTGCAAACGGAGCCGCATCTTTAAAATCCCGATAGGCTGTCCACTCATCTCCGTCCGGTTCATTGTCCGGGCACATAAGCAGATATTGACTCAAAACCACACAGATGGCATGATTAGGCCTGTCATCGGAGGGATCGACAATACCGCTGGATGAAACCTTGTGCGGAATTCCGAAAAAAGGAATGATTACCTCGTCCCCATCAACCTTCACGTTCAGTCCGGCAGGTAAAGTTTTCAAATCGATTTTTGCAATTTGAGCCAGATAATTTTCATAAGTTTTTTTAAAAATTGCTGCCTGTTCCTTCATGGCTGTATTCCTTTCTTAGGGGCATGGATTATAACAATCACCGATAAAAAAATTGTTTTTACTTTTCCAGCAATGTTTTGACCAGACCGCGCAAAGATGCCTGCAACGTTCTCCATACTGGATGCAGCGCCCTGGCTTTCTGCCAGGTAAACTCCACCGCATCATAACGCTCCGGAATCATTTTGTCACCCTCTGCTCCATATATTACCGCCGGATAATATTCCACCCAGAGCACCCTGCGCGGGTCCAGCTTAAATTCCCGGGTGACGCTGGTCGCTATATGGGCGCTGAAGTTGCGGATCGATGTTTTACTTTCAGGAACATCCGTTACAACTACAATAAAGGGCCGCAGAAAAATTGCTTTACCGGTTTCTTTCCGAAGATCAAAAATGCGCAGCCGGCATTTACCGCGCCCCAGGCGCAGGGCGCCGCCCCAGCCTTCCCAATGATATATATCGTCGTAGACCAGCATATCGCATCCAATTGACAAACAGATTGTTTCAAAACTTTCAACAACACCCCGGCAATTCATGACCGGGTCAGGGCACTGTATATTCCAAGCAAACGGTCCGGCAATTCATGCACATTTGATATCACATTGTGATTCACTGCGCCATAGAGTTTATCCAGCTTTACGTCATGAGCAACATTGACGGTAATGGCATGAGTGAATATCTGTTTTGAGTGTGCCTCAAAAACAGCCTTACGCGTATCGGAGATGGCATATTCCCGTTTATATCCGGTATCATTGGGAAAGCCGTCACCCAGAATGATCAGCAGCCGCACTTTTGAAGGCACTTTTTCAAGGCGGGCCGTTGCATGGCGAATCGCGGCACCCATGCGGGTGTTGCGCTGGGGGGCCATGGCATTAATGCGCTGCCGGACGGATTCGTCCATCGCCTCATCAAATTCCTTGATCTTAAAATAATCCACACCCAGATGACCGGTACCGGAAAATCCGGCGATGGAAAAACGATCCCCAACCACGGCAAGTGCCTCGCAGAAAAGAACAATCGCTTCTTTCTCAATATCCAGCACGGTAGCCGGCGATCCTGAAACTGACCGGCAGACACTGTTGGCCGTGGACCGTGACAGATCCACCAGCAGCAGCGCTGCAACATCACGCTGTTGTTTGAGCCGTTTGCAGTACAGCCGTTCACCGGGCATTCGCCCGGCTTTTTTGTCAATCGCAAAGTCCAGAAGCGCACGGTAATCGAATTCATCCCCTTCGAGCCAGGGCCGCAGGAGGACGAGGCTTTCCGGCTTGAGAAGCTCAAAAGAATCACGGACCTGTTTTACAAGCCCCTGGCGGCGATTCAGGGTATGTGTGTAAAAATCGTTCTTGATTCCGCTGATAATTTTTTCCACCACCCGTGTATGATTGTTGAGATAATCATTGATGCCGCAGTCCCATTCCGGATACCGGAAAGCGGGCCCTCCCGTATCGTCGGTTTCCTGAGCTGCAATACCATTTTGTCTCAAAATCTCGCCAATATCCAGCCATGAAAAATCCAGAGACGATTCCGGCTGCCCGGCAGTGGATAAATTCGCGGATTTGCGAGACGACAGCACAAGCTTTTCAATATCGCCCAGATTAAGATCGCCTCCTTTTTCAGCTACAATGCGCCTTATATCTGATTTGTACACCCGAATATTTTTTTCCTCAAGCATGGTTTTAATGATACCGGCAATATTTTCAGATGTATGGTCGGCGGCAAAATACAGGTCCGGCCTTATATGGCATCCGAAAGGTGTCTGCAAAGAGTGATAATCATTCGTAATATCGGTCAAATCCCGCGCCCTGCAAAGCATTGCAGTCATACGGGCATATACTTCCGCCGCCAGCTCGGCACTGGTTTCCACCACAGGGTCTTTTCCCATACGGTGCCTGAACAGTCTGGATATTTTGTGTAATGCCGATTTCTGTTCCGTATTGATGTCAACATGCGAACCCTGGGAAATATTCAGGGCCACGATCAGGTAAAGCCTGAAAAGCACGGATGCGGGTTCTTTTTTCAACAACAGCAGGGCTTCTTCCTGAAACAGGGGCCGGGCATTTTTTACAAGGCCGGGATAACGCCGTGCAAGACAGAGCCGGATACGGCCATGTTCAAAAACGGTAAACAGGTCAAGGGCCAGTTCCGGTACCGGAAACATGGAGAAAAAACGTTCAAGATCGGAAAGATTCTGTTTTTTCCCCTTGTTTGCAGAAGGGGTGTTCAGTTTTTTACAATCAGGGAAACAATTGCCGTTACGGGCGTATCTCTCTTCCATTTTTTCCAGATCAAAATAAAAAGTACCGAATTCGTGCAGTCCCGTCTCAATTTTTGTAAGACAGTTATAAAGCTTTTCATTTTGATTTTTTTCAGGATAATGACCAATTATGTCAGGCAGGTAAATCGATTTTGCATCTGAAAAAACAGTTATCGCCCGATTATCCGCCCCGCGTATTTTCAACGGTAGGGAAGCCGTGGAACGGACAACCAGGCCCGGGCCTGTCCTGGCGCAAAGATAGCGGTTAATATCGGAACAAAGTTCTGCCAGCCCCACTGTAATCCGCAGGTCTTGAAACCTGTCCATGCCCAGGCTGGATACCAGGGACAAAAACCGGGTCCCTGTTTCAGGATTTTTTCTGAATTTTTTTAATCCCTCGGATACAAATTGCTCCAGAGCCTTTTCATGTAAAAGCACCAGCCCCTTTGACAGGCCGTCCAGGAACGGTTCGACAAGATGCAGGTCCTCCCGGATAACCCGGGCCAACTGCCGGGTCTGCCAGCTCCTCTGCAACAATGAGAAAGAGCGTACGGCCCTGGGCAGAATACAGGCAAAATGCATACTCCGATTATAGGTCAGAGACTGGCCGAATGTACTCCGCAGCAGGTGCAGAAAAGCCTCTCCGCCCGCTTGATCACCTTCATTCAGCAGACCAGCCAGCACATCCATGGAATCTTTCAGGGTGTAGACCCCTTTTTGCAGCATAATTTGCACGGTTGCCAGGAACTGTTCCAGCAGCGCGGCCCGGTCCTGGAGAATCACCGGCACCAGATAGGTGGCCATGATCCTGCCGATAGCCGGACCTTTTGTTCCGGCTTCGTGAACGATTTGTGCATATCTTCCGAGCCCGGCCGTGTTTGTTTTACCCAGAAGTGATGTAAACCCCGTGGCCACTGCCTTGCCGAAAGTGATCTCCCGCGAAAGCGCCCATATGGTTTCATCCGCCATGAGAGCCCTCTCTTTGAAACCGGCAGCCACATTTTTGCGCTGCAAATTTTCCTGAACCCAGGCGGCAATTACCGGGTCGGCAATATATAGCTTCTCGATGGGATCTGAAGCAGAGTCATTCATGGTATGCTTTTAACATTCCTTATGACAAAACAAAAAAAATGCGTTTTATCCTTTTTTAAAAAATATCTTCTATCAGCTCATGCATTGTTTTCTGCAGCCGTTCATCATCGGTAAGGGGCAGGCAAACGGCACTATGGCAGGCAGCTTCTATTGCTACACCTCTTTTTATCAACTGGGCCGCATATATCAGCAGCCGGGTACTGGCCCCTTCGGTCAGGCCGTGCTCCCGGATATTTCTAATTTTTTGTCCCAGCAGAACCAGTTTTTGGGCGGTGAACATGTCAATGTTACCCTCGGATGACACGATTTCAGCCTCCTGCCGCGCCTTTGGATAATCAAATATCATGCTGACAAACCGCTGGCGGGTGCTTTGTTTCAGGTCTTTTAAAATCGACTGGTAACCGGGATTATACGAAATTACGAGCATGAAATTCGGATGAGCCTTTATCACTTCCCCCTTTTTATCAACCGGAAGGGTACGCCGGTTATCAGTGAGCGGGTGAATAACCACGGTGGTATCCTTGCGGGCCTCCACGATTTCATCCAGGTAACAGATGGCGCCCATGCGTACGGCCCGGGTAAGGGGGCCGTCCACCCAGACGGTCTCATCGTTTTTCAGCAGATACCTTCCGATCAGGTCCGATGCAAACAGGTCTTCATGGCAGGCCACCGTAATTATGGGACGTTTCAGGCGCCAGGCCATATATTCCACAAAACGGGTCTTGCCGCAGCCGGTAGGCCCCTTTAGCATTACCGGCAGCATGGCATCATATGCTGCTTCAAACATGGCGATTTCATTATTTACAGACAGATAGTACGGTTTTTGGATAATCATATAGCTGGCAAAATCCGGCATTGACGGCCTCCCGGCGCTCTTTTAGATGAACCTGCGATTATCCCAGGCTGCATTGACATATGGGATCTAATATTTATGTTTATGTATTACGTCTCAGCACGGCTGATAATTTTATCTTTACAGCATCTATAAAAAAGGAATATATACAAAATTCAAATGACAGACAACAGCAATATGGTTCATCACCTTAAATTCGATGACCGGGAAATTATTATTCTGGGGACCGCGCATGTATCCAAAGAAAGCGCCGATCTTGTCAAAACAGTAATAGAGGAAGAAAAACCGGACACGGTTTGCGTTGAACTGTGCGAATCCCGCTTTCAATCGATCCGGCAGAAATCCAGATGGCAGGAGATGGATATAGTTAAAGTCATCAAGGAAAAAAAGGCCTTTTTACTGCTGTCCAACCTTCTTTTGGCCTCCTTTCAAAAACGGATTGCCGAAAAATTTGATATCAAACCCGGCGCTGAAATGATTCAGGCCATCGAATCCGGCGAAGCCATTGATGCCCGCATTCATCTGGCGGACCGGGATATCCGGGTGACGCTTTCCCGGACCTGGCGGGTAATGGGCCTCTGGGCAAAGCTGAAGATCCTGTTCCAGATGCTGCTATCCTTTGGTGAGGTGGATGATATCACCGAAAAAGATATTGAAAAAATGAAGCAGGAAGATATGCTTGAATCCCTGCTTGCGGAGGTCGGCAAGTCCCTGCCGGTGATCAGGGAAATCCTGATTGACGAGCGGGACCGTTACCTGGCTGAAAAGATCAGAAACGCCCCGGGCAGGAAAATAGTTGCAGTGGTGGGAGCAGGCCATGTGCCGGGAATAAAAAAATACTGGGATACCGACATCGATATCCAGGCCCTGGAAAAAATTCCACCCAAAAACAAATTCAGCGGCATTATCAAATGGCTCCTGCCCATTTTCATTATAGCGCTTTTAATTGCAGGCTTTTTTTACGGCGGCGCAGGTGCCGGTACCGACATGGTTGTCTGGTGGATCGCGGCCAATGGTATCATGGCCGGCCTGGGAGCCATTATTGCTCTTGCTCATCCTTTGACCATCATATCCTCGATCGTGGCCGCCCCCCTGACTTCCCTGAATCCCATGATCGCAGCCGGATGGGTATCCGGCCTGGTGGAAGCCTTCTCAAGAAAACCCAAAGTCAGGGATTTCGAGCGCCTGCCCGAGGATATCGTATCCGTCAAGGGGTTCTGGAGTAACAAGGTGACCAGAATTCTCCTGGTAGTTGTCTTCACCAACCTGGGCAGCTCCATTGGCACCTTTGTCGCAATCCCGTTGATGGCGAAAGTTTTTTAGGTTCCCATGTAATCTCAAAACAGGGAGTAATGATATGAGCGGAAATAAAGTTACAGTGCTGGACGTGCAGCAGGCCAAGGAAAACGGGCGCAAACTGGTTATGGTGACTGCTTACGATTATCCCTTCGGCCTGATGGCGGACCAGGCCGGCGTGGACATTGTCCTGGTGGGTGATTCGCTGGGCATGGTGGTCATGGGTCTGGATGGCACCGTGGAGGTGACCATGGAACATATGATTCATCATACACGGGCCGTGGTGCGGGGCTGTCAAAATCCCCTGGTGGTGGGTGACATGCCCTTTATGAGCTACAATACAGGCATACGGGATGCCATTATCAATGCCGGCCGCCTAATGAAAGAGGGCGGCTGTGATGTGGTCAAGCTGGAGGGCGGTGTCGATTTCGCACCCACCGTTAACGCCATTGTCAAGGCCGGCATACCGGTGCAGGGGCATATCGGTCTAACCCCTCAGACGGCAAGCGCCCTGGGCGGTTTCAAGATGCAGGGAAAAGACGTGGCCGCAGCCAAAAAAATTATTGATGATGCCCGGGCCCTGGAAAATGCCGGTGTTTTTTCCATTATCCTGGAAGCGGTTCCGGCCCCTCTGGGTAAACTGGTGGCCGAGGCGGTCAAGGTGCCGGTCATCGGTATCGGAGCTGGTTCGGATGTGGATGGGCAGGTACTGGTAACCCACGACATGATCGGCCTTTTCGACAAATTTATTCCAAAATTCGTCAAACAGTATGCCAATATCAGGGAAACCATCATAGAGGCCATTGGCGAGTATAAAAAAGATGTTCAGGAAATAAAATTCCCGGCAGCGGAGCATTCATTCAAAATGCCGGCCGAAACTCTTGAACAATTGATAAAAAATCAGAAATAGTAACCATTCACGGTTGCAGGCTTTTCAACCGTGAACCGATAGCTGCAAACCGTGAACGGCCCTGCTTTACAGCCCTGCCACCTCTTTTCCGCAGTGTTTGCAGATACTGGCCCGTTTTTTGATGATTTCGGCGCAGAAGGGACATTCCCGGGTAAAATAGCGTTCATGGATTTTTGTTACCGCTTTTGTCACGGTTTCCTGTAAAATCTGATTGCCGAACTTCAGGTTCCTAATCGGTTCTATGGCCTCCAGCTCCCCGATATCGCCTATCATCTCGGCAGCTTTAATCCTGACTCGCATGGGCTGGGTAACATCCGTCAGCAGGCTTAAAACAGTAACCCCGTCCTTATTGACATAGCAGTCGGCAAGAATGGAAAACCCTTTCTTTGTATTTTCCTTGAGTACCTCCTCTTCCATCAAAACCTGTTCATCGATAATCTGGCCCGTAGCTCCCATGGGGCTGAAAACCGGCATCACTTCGAATGTATCGGTTCCCGGATAATTCATGCACCGGTAGGATGCATTCTGTGCATAATTTTCCATAAGGTTGTCCCATCCGCTTTTGTAAGTAGGGCATTCATCATTGAAGCAGATGTAAAGATAGGGTGTACCCCAGCCCAATCCGTCACTGAATGTAATGGAGGGTACTTCCCACAGTTTCATTTCCTGCCTGCAGTGGGGACATTCCGGCTTTGGCTCGGAAAGAATTTTTTCAAGGACCTGCTCTTTGGTTTCAAACGCCATCTGTAAACCTCCATAATATGTGGAACATGAATGATAAAATCATTTTCAAAAATCTAAAACACACGAACTTGTAAAATAAGTGCTTTTACGGATTTGTCACTGTTTTTTTACCATGCCTCCATGGTTGTTTTAAGCTCCTAATCCGGCAAAGCCGGAATCGAACTGAATAACATTCCTTTGAACTTATGAACAGATGAAAAAAATAAAACGGCTAACCGGATTATCCCGATTAGCCGTCAAGGAGGAGAACAGATGAAAAAATTATTAGGTTAACTATTTATAAAGCAATTAGCTTGCCAACTTGTATATTTTTTTAATTATTTTTAATAAAATAATTTTATACTTAATTTCAGATAGTTACAAGCACATCCAATTTCAATAATTTTGTCGAATTAACTATTTTGGAACAAAAACAAGCTTAAAGGGTTCCTCAATGTTCACAATTTTAAACCCTCTTTACTGCAACAGATGGAACTTATTGTTTTTAATACAAAATTTAAATATTTGACTGAGTTCAAAATTTTAAACCCTCCCGATTCTTATCAAAATAAGCCCACAATTTCAGATATATGAAGACCTTGAAGGCTTAAAAATTTATTAGCGCTATTGCCCCATTTTTGTCATGGCGGCATTTATATTCATCATCGACTGCTGAACTTTGGGGTCCATCAGATAGTTCATCTTTTTCATCAAAACTGCCGTCATTCTGGCGGTTACCTCCCCGGTACGTTTTTGGATCTGAGCAAACTCCTCGGGCATATTCGCGCCTTCCTTGTACATCTCAGGGTATTTTTCACACCTCTTCCTCTTTAGAATTTTTTAAATTGGTCGATCCAAGCATGGATATCACACATATTCAATCGTCAATATTCAATTTAATTCCGGCTTTGCCGGGTTAGTGAGTCCGGAAATTATTTTGCTATGCAATTCGTGTCAGGGCCTGATTGAGTATTTCGCCTCTTGTGCTGATAACAATTTTTTCAACAGGAATCTCTTTACCGGCCAATTCCATTCCCTTTTTGATAATCATGGGAAGTCCGGAGCAGCAGGGAACTTCCATGACCACCGCGGTAATACTTCTGATATTCGAGGTCTTGAAAATATCCGCGAATTTTTCTACATATGCGTCTATATCGTCAAATTTGGGACATCCCATCATCACTACTTTATCATTGAGCAGATCATTGTGCAGGCGTGGATAAGCCACGGCACAGCAATCGGCCAGAATCAGCAGGTCAGCTCCCTTTAGAAACGGAGCATGTGCAGGCACAAGCCGTATCTGTACCGGCCAGTGAGTCAAGGTCGACCGGGCATCTTCAATGGACGCAGGTATATTGGCCTGCTCGCAGGAAGAGGCCGGTGCAAAAGTCTGTATATGAGTCGAAGGACATCCGCAAGCCATGACAGGCGGCTCTTTCTCTTTGGCCAGATGCTTTTCCACGGCAACTTCATCATACTCTTCAGCATCGCGCTCGATGATCTTTAGAGCGTCTTCCGGGCAATCTCCAATGCATGCCCCGAGTCCGTCGCACAGGTTGTCGGAAATCACCTTTGCTTTTCCGTCGATTATTTGAATGGCTCCTTCCGCACAGGCAAGTACACACTGCCCGCATCCGTTGCAAAGTTCTTCGTCTATTTCAATGATCTTGCGTTTTACCTTCATAATTTTTCCTTTCCGTCTAATTGCTGATACCCAGCACCTTTTTTGCCTCTGCCCTGCCGCCGTCCGTCAAAAACGATCTCTCAATAATTTCGACAAACCTTTCGGGATCCAAAGGCTTTTTCTCCTGCTTTTCTTCCAGATTAGCGATAAGATCCGCGTCGTAAAGCACCTTGAAATTTGGTGTCTCTTCAGATCGCGGGTGATGGTGATGCCCTATAATATCACACACCTCATCAATCATCTCGGGTTTTGCCCCGAACTTTTCCATGATGGCCCTGGCAATGGGCGGTCCCTCCTGCTCCTGAAAACTCGCAGCCGTACTGTTGTACTTTCTTTCCGCTTCATGGATGCCGATATCATGCAGATATGCGGCACAGAGAATGACTGCAAGTCCCCCACCTTCAGCCTTGCCGATATGTTCCGCATACCGGGCCACTCGGGTGGCGTGACCGATTCTCTTAAAATCCGATTTAAAGTAGCGCTTCATTTCGATGGCTACCCGGTCTTTTAACAAATCCGCTTGCTGAGCCAGAAGCTCCGGCGGCAGAGTGCCCAGACATTGTTCCGCAAACGGGCAGTAGGCTGCACAGCCGAAATCCATCTTTGGGTTCACGAACCTGTGACCGCAACTGCCACATTTCCGGGTGGTATCGTCCTTGAAAAATTCCACTATGTGTCCGCATTTCGGACATTTTACCTCAAAAATAGCACCCGGTTTCCAGTATTGCGTATCCTGTCCTGGACATTTCATAATCTCCCTCCGTTCAAGCATTTATAAAGTTGAAAAGATAAAAAAACATCTTTTCAGCCTGTTTTAACATTCAGTAACATAATAAATTGTATGCAGCCTTGATTTAGGTCAAAAATAGAAAAAAATTAACCGTCCATAAATTAAGGGCTATCTTTTTTCTCTACAAGCAGGCGAATACATCGTGAATACCGGAATGACAAAATGGAATTTTCCAGCATGATCATACACGTACATATATATCAACGATTCAGATCTTCTTATGCACCCCGATGGTTATGATTGTTGCATTTAATTGGAGAAAAAATTGTGCATTGACCCGATGTTTGTTATATATAATAATTTAAGTCATTTTTATCACGTTAAAGGTGTATATATAATTGGTAATTATAACAATGCCATAAAAATTGATCGCCTGGCATATTTTAATTATGAAGAAAAAATGGAACATGAAAAATGTTTAATGATAGCAATTTTTACAAACTGAATTCAAAATTTTCCTTTAATGATCCTGTTGAAAATATCTGGAAAGAAATCATAGATTTTGAAAACTGGCCTTCATGGTGGACCGGGGTTGAACGGGTTGAGAATTTGCACAAGACTGAGTCGATCAAAGGAAATACTTACAAATCAGTCGTTCGTATTTTGTTAAAAATCATGACAAAATTCTAAATAAAGGATTTGAAGGGCTTATAAAAAATCTTAAAAACAATAATGTCCAAATGAAACAAAATGAGTTTAATAAAATATAGTTTAAAATCAATTACAATGGTGTTCAGTGTCCTGTTTTTTTTTCATTCAGCCGTTTTTGCACTTTCAACAAAGGAGTTAATTGAAAGCTTCAATAAAATTTCATCGTATTCAACTCTTTTAAAGTCTGAAGGTGAAAATGGTGATAATATCATTCACTACTTTTATAAAAAACCCGGGTTTATAAAAATGGTATTTGTAAAACCCCATGAGGGCGCTACACTTGTTTACAATCAGAAAACACACAAGGTTAAACTTAAACCATTTAAGCACCTTAGCTCATTTACAATAAGTCTGAAACCGGAATCTTCATTAATTACAGATCCCAAAGGGCATACTGTTGATCAATCAGACCTGGGAGCGTTGCTAAAAAATGTTCTTATACTATCGGAAAATGGAACTGAAAAAATCAAAAACAAAGTATTTTATAATAAAAATTTTTACAGTGTGTTATCTGTAAAGGGAAATGAAGGATTCAATTTTGAAGGAATCTTTCAATATGTACTATGGATCGACACAAAAATCAATCTGCCGGTCCGTGTTGAAAGTTATGACAATAATTTTAATTTATTGGAAAAAGTGCTCCTGAATGACTTAAAGGTCAATGTTAAATTTTCCGATAATTTTTTTTAACATCGGTCTTAAAATCTCACCTACATGGCCCGAGCAATTTTCCTGCCGAGTTCATAACAGGCCTTGATCCCATCTTCACCCGGCACATATTGCAATTTTAACCCGGCATCAACGATGTCAAATTTCATTGCTTCCATTTCTTTATTGATCATCCGGACCGCTTCACCACTCCAGCCATAGGATCCGAATGCGGCTCCGATTTTATTTCTGGGTTTAAGGCCCTTGATATATGTCAAAACATCCGCCACGGTGGGAAACATCTGATTGTTCAGCGTTGGGGAGCCGATGATCACCGCTTTGGCATCGAGAATTTCCGTTATAATATCGCTGCGATGCGAGCTTCTGATATGGATCGGCTTTGCCGGAACCCCCTCATGGGCGAGCCCCGAGACGATTGCTTCCGCCATGGTTTCAGTACTGTGCCACATGGTGTCGTAAACCACCACAGCCTTTTTTTCAGAATCCTGCCGGCTCCATTTTGTATAGGCGTCCATTATTTCACTAATATTTTTTCTCCAGAAAATACCGTGATCCGGACAGATCAGGTCAAATTCAAGTCCAAGTTCCTTAATTTTTTCCAGCAGCTTCAACGTCTTGGCCCCGTAGAGCATCAGGATATTGGCAAAGTATTTCTTGGCATGAAACATAACTTCATCGCCAAGCTGATCATCAAATGCCTCCGCACCGGCGTAATGCTGTCCAAATGCATCACTGGAAAAAAGAATTTTATCCTCTTTTATATAGGTGAACATACTGTCCGGCCAGTGGAGCATCCGGGTCTCAAGAAAGGTCAATGTTTTTTTTCCAATGCTCAGATCTTCATTGTTTTCAACCGGATGATAGTTCCATTTCTGCGTAAAATGGCTGGAAAGATTTTTAAATCCCATCTTGGAACAATAAATCGGTTTATCTTCACCGATTTTATGCATAATCCTGGGCAGACTGCCGGAATGATCCATTTCCGAATGATTGCTGACGACAAAATCGATTTTTTTGGGATCGACAATCTGTGAAATATGATCAAGCAGTTGATCGGAAAATTCCTTTTTAACCGTATCGATCAGAACAATTTTTTCATCTACAATTAAAAAAGCATTATAGGTTGTCCCCGCATATGTGGAGTACCCGTGAAAATCCCTGATGTTCCAATCAGTAACCCCCACGCTGTAAATGCCTTTTGCGATTTTAAATGGTTCCATATTTTTTATCTTCCTGCTCCTGTTAAATTTATAAAAAAAATATTCTGCCTCAGTAGATCAGCTGTTGTATCTTAGGACTCGCGCAAACCCTTAGGGGCAGGCATCGTGCCTGCCCCTATTGTTGCTCTATAGGGTACGATATCGTTATTCTTCTTTCTCAAAATCATCTTTTGGCGCCCCGCAAACCGGGCATTCCCAGTCGTCGGGCACATCTTCCCATTTGGTTCCAGCCGCAACGTCATTATCCGGATCACCCTCTTCCGGGTCGTACACATAACCGCAAAGCGTACATACATATTTATCCATTATACACTCCTTTCTTATTTCCCCATAATAAAATTAACCGTTGGGCACCGGCAGGCTCGTGTCTGCCGCACTCCCTCTCTGTAGACTGTCACATAGTAAACTTCACTAGGTTATCGGTCTGTCGCATTCACATTATTCGCGACGGCCGTCTGTTATTTTTCCGCAAACGCCATATCCGTCGTCCATACCTCCCAGACTTTTCCCACAAGATCCGGTCCCGGTTTCAATGTCACTTTTCCAGGTTCCCAGCCGGACGGGGTCGCCTCCGCGCCTTTGCTGTCACGCACCAGTTGGAATGCCTGGATCTGCCGCAATGATTCATTCACATTTCTTCCCACCGGTGGGGTCAGCACTTCATACCCTTGCACCACACCATCCGGATCGATGATAAATCTTCCCCGGGTTTCAACACCGGCATCTTCATCATAAATTCCATACACAGTACCTACTTTTCCGCCTGCATCCGACAGCATGGGAAAAGGAATACCCCCTTCCACCATTTTGGACAATTCATTATCATTCCACATTTTGTGGACAAAAACGCTGTCAATGCTCATGGAAAGAATATTCACACCCAATTTTTCAAATTCAGCATTTTTTTCGGCAACTGCCGAAACTTCAGTCGCTCAAACAAAAGTAAAATCGCCTGGATAAAAACACAATACAACCCATTTCCCCAGGTAATCGGACAATTTAACGTTGACAAATTTCCCTTGATGGTATGCAGGCGCGGTAAAATCCGGTGCCTTCCGGCCGACTTTTATCATAACTGGTTTCTCCTTTTTTATGGTTGTATTTTCTTTTTCATCTGTTTCAACATCCTCACCGACAGGCCCTCCTGTCGGCCGGGCACAGCCAATTTCCATTTCTTCAGGCATACGCAACCTCCTTTGTAAGATGGTTTATATGAAAGCCGTAAAATATGAGTCTTGAATAGTAAGGAAAAACATATATCAACTATTTTTCCAGGCTGTTTACTTTTACATCTTTGCTGCGATCTTTTTCCCGTATTCATGGGCCATCTGAAGACCACCGCCAAGATCGGCCGATTTAAGCATTAAAGGGCCGGCAGCCATATCCATCTTGAAAATATTTTCCATTGTATCGCAAATACGGCCCGGTGCTTCTCCGCTCCACTCAAAAGCGCCGAAAGCCCCCCCGATTTTTCCTTCAAGATTCACCTTTTCGGCAAGAAAAAGCAATGTTTTCATTTTCTGCATCATATCGCCATGATAGGTGGGGGACCCAAAGACAACGGCATCATACCCCTCAAGATCGGCTTCCTTTTTAATTTCATTAACGGCGACGACAGATGCCTGATGGCCGGCGATTCGGATCCCCTCTGCAAGCAGAG
>NBLJ01000008.1 GCA_002084545.1 Desulfobacteraceae bacterium 4572_123
GGCGACCTTGCCGGATCCATGCGGCTCTCCTATCCGCCCAATATCCGGGTGATTCAGGTGCCGTGTGCCGGCCGGGTGGATGCACTCCACATGATGCGCGCTCTGGAAAACGGCGCAGATGGCGTATATGTAGCAGGTTGTCTCGAAGGGGAATGCCATTTCCTGTCCGGAAACATCAAGGCTAAAAGGCGGGTGGCCCAGGTCAAAAAGATTCTGGAGGCCATCGATATGGATCCGGCAAGGTTGGAGATGTACAATCTTTCGTCGGCCATGGGGCCGCGCTTTGCAGAGATCGCCAGGGAGATGACGGCACGGATTAAAGAGATCGGTCCCAGTCCGGTGGGCGAGACTAAAGCCCAAATCATGGTGCGGAGCAACGCGGCATAAGGCTTGTGCAGGTAGATTGACTGAAGGCTGAAGGCTGTAAGGAAAAGTGCATCTTAAAGCGATGTTCGATATAAAAATCACATTGCGCCAAAGAACGGAAATCGTGCCTTTCCGGGCCTTCAGCCCACAGTCTATCCGATTTATCCGAAATAACGTTTCAAGAGGCCCTGGAAGGCGAGTCCGTGTCTTGCCTCATCTTTACACATTTCATGAACCGTATCATGAATCGCATCCAGCCCGAGCTCTTTTGCCCTGACGGCGATCTTTTTTTTGCCTGCACATGCGCCATTTTCAGCCTCGACCCTTGCTTCAAGATTTGCTTTTGTATCAGCGACAAGTACTTCGCCGAGCAGTTCGCCGAATTTTGATGCGTGTTCCGCTTCTTCAAAAGCAATTCTCTTATAGGCTTCTGCAATTTCCGGATAACCTTCACGGTCGGCCTGCCGGCTCATGGCAAGATACATTCCTACTTCAGTGCATTCGCCTGTAAAATTTGCTCTGAGCCCTTCAAGTATTTCTTTATCAACGTCCTTTGCAACACCTATCACATGGCCATCCGCCCATGTGAATTCCCCACTGGCTTCGGCCTCATTGAATTTATTTTTTGCAGCTCCACACTGGGGACATTTGTCCGGTGCATCTCCTTCAACACTGTAACCACATACTGAACATACTTGTTTTGCCATTTTGTCTTCTCCTTTTTGTTTTATAACCTGTTGCCACCGGTCTTTTTCCTGCTTCAGTTTAATAGCAATTCGTATGCCAGTTTCCCTGCTTATAGATAAATTTAAAATATGTATTGAATAATAAGGATGTTACGAATTTTTGCGCTTTTTTTGTCGGATATAAGTGTATCGGTGTGTCAAATTGTTTTAGAGACACATCTGTATCATAAGCCATCCGGGAAAGGCCCACAGATAATCTCTGATCTGGATCCGGAAAGGATTATGAATAGGTGCTGTGGCTATGGCATGCACAGTCTGTATGAAACCTCATGAGGTTATAGATATCGAAATGAATTGATCTTTTTTTAAAAGTTCCTTGAGTTTAACGGCATAAAACACTATCATTTAAAGGAAAAGCCCCTTAACGTGTCTGACGAAGACTTAAAGCCGGTCGATGAACCGGAGGATGAAAATTGTATGAAAAACAAAAGACCTGTTTATTTTGATGATTCTGATGCACTTGCGAATTATGTTATCGACACGGTGGGAAAGAATATCACGCTGGGGATGTGTCTGGGCCTTGGAAAACCAAACCACTTTGTCAATTCACTTTTTAAGAGGGCCAAAGAAGATCACGGCCTTCATCTTCACCTGTTAACCGCTTTATCTCTTGAACCCCCGACCTGGTCGAGCGAACTTGAAAGAAGATTTATGGAACCCCTGGTCCAAAGGGTATGGAACGGATATGTCAATCTCGATTATATTACAGCGGTGCGAACTAAAAAATTGCCGCCAAATGTTAAGGTAAGCGAGTTTTTTTATAAAGCCGGTGGCTTTTTAAATAATGCCCACATGCAGCATAACTACATCAGCACCAACTATACACATGCAGCCAGGGACATCAAGGCCAACGGTATGAATGTCGGCGGTCAGCTCATAGCCAAAAGGAGTATCAACGGCCGGCCTATGTTCAGTATGAGTTCCAATTCCGATACCGCACTGGATGCGTTTAATGAAATTAAGCGGCAAAGAGAACAGGGCAGAAAAGTCATGAATGTCGGGCAGGTGAACAACAACCTTCCATTTATGTATGGAGATGCCGTGGTTGAAACGGATTTGTTTGATGCCGTTCTCGAAGGGCCGGACTATCATTTTACATTATTCGGTGCTCCACGGGAAGCGGTGAACGCAACCGATTATCTTATCGGACTGCATGCCAGTACACTTATCAAGGACGGAGGAACCCTGCAGCTCGGTATTGGATCGCTTGGGGATGCCATTGCCTATGGAATGAAGCTTCGTCATCAGCGAAACACCATATATAACAATATCCTCAATGATTTTCAAATTATTGATAAGTTTGGGGATATCATCAACAGAGTGGGCGGTACCGCCACTTTTGAACAAGGGCTTTACGGGTGTACCGAAATGCTTGTAGATGGTTTTTTGCATCTGCATAAGGCCGGTATCATGAAAAGAAAAGTGTATGACAATATTCCTCTTCAGCGTCTTGTAACCGAAGAAAAGATAAAGATTAAACAGCCAGTAACCCCGGGTATCATTGAACTTCTTGTCCAGCAGTCAGCTATCCATTCCAAAATTGGGAAAAGGGATTTTGACTTTCTGCAGGCCTATGGCATTCTAAAGTCGGACCTGAAATATAAAAACGGCGAAATTATTAATGGCAAGGATCGATTTGTCCCGGACCTTAATAACCCGGATACCAGGGAGCAATTATTTGAATCCTGTCTGGGAAAATACATGAAAGACGGTTTCTGGATGCATGCCGGTTTTTTCCTGGGCCCTTCTGATTTTTATGATGCTCTCAACAGCATGAGTGAAGATGACCGCATGCAAATCAATATGACCAGTGTGCTTCATACCAATCAGTTGTACGGTAACAATCCTTATGCATGTGAAGAATTAAAAATCCTGCAACGCAGGGATGCGCGTTTTATCAATGCTGGTCTAATGGTAATGCTTTGCGGGGCGGTGATATCCGACGGTCTTGAAGATATGCAGGTAGTCAGTGGCGTGGGCGGACAATACAATTTTGTTTCCCAGGCCCACGCGATAGAAGATGCCCGGGGAGCAATTATGATTCGAAGCACCCGTGCCAAGGGAAAAGATGTCAACTCAAATGTGGTGTTCAATTATGGGCACACAACCATTCCCCGTCATTTAAGGGATATCATTATTACCGAATACGGTATTGCGGATCTCAGAAGTAAAAGCGATAAACAGGTCATTGCGTCCCTTTTGAATATTGCGGATTCCCGCTTTCAGGAAGGGCTTCTGGCCCGCGCCAAGGAAGCTAAAAAAATTGATTCAGGATATCGGATACCGGATCAATTCCGCAATAATACTCCGGAGCGGATAGAAAAAATATTGGCAATCCATAAGGAAAAACAGCTTTTCCCTTTATTTCCCTTTGGTACCGCATTTACCGAGGAGGAAATCGTCCTTGGAAGTTCCTTAAGAAAATTCAAAGAAAAGATTTCAGAAAGCAAGATGGCTGTTTTGCCGGGATTGTTAAGTTCCATGGTGGCACCGGCTCCAAGAGAGGCAGCGCCTTTCCTGGAAAGAATGCAACTGGATAAGCCGTCCAACCGCCAGGAGCGGCTTATGCAAAAAATTGTTCTTTTTGCCCTGAAGCAGGAAGGATATATCTGATATTTTATTTAGATTATGCTCAGATCAAAATCCCCATCTTCTACAATTTTTAGAGCATCCTGAACATCTAACCATTCCTCGTGTTTTGATTTGAGATCTTTTACCCTGGAAAAGGCCTGATACCGGGTCTCGAAATACGCATTTGCATCATCCATGCGATCTTCATCAAACTTAAAAATGGAAAAAGCGCGGATATCCTCTTCGGGCCTGTTATAAACATAGGTGCCTGCTATTTTTATGAAATCAGGATGTGCCGGAAGGCTTGAATAGCATTGGGCAACATCGTTGGCGCGTTCTTGCGGAAATGTAATGGTTCCAATAACGATCATATGCATCTTCCTTTGGTGACAGGTTTACAGTGATATTTAAGATGGAAGTTACTTTTTGTCAAGGGAAGTATGAAGCGGCAGAGAAACAGAAATTTATGGAGAAACGGAAAACCGGAAGGTGAAAGAAACGCCCTGATGTACTCGCCAATGCCTTATTGGCGTGGATTTAGCTTCATAATTGCTTTAAAAGCGAAAAAAATAAAAAAAGTAACATTTTGCCTTGACAATCATGACGCATTGCATCATATTCTAACCATGACGCAATGCGTTATTTGATCGGGAAATTTAATTGTAATTTTTTTTATTTTTATCAGGAGGCAATATCATGACAAACAAAAAAGAAACCACCATCGAAAAGACTGCAAAACCCAAAACCGAGTCCAGATTTTACATTGCACGAACAGTTTTGGAAATCCGGGAAACAATTAAAGACAAAGTGGATACCTGCAAAGAAAAGTATATCAAAAATCAGTTAAAAACCGGGCGGGAGTTTATCAGCGAATTTAAAGATGATCCCATGAAACGATTGAATGATTCTATTGATGACGGCAAGGAAGCAATGAAAAAAGTAAAAAAAGGGCCTTTCAAGGCTGCAGGCAAGATTATTGACAACGTTAAAACCGGTACCAGGGAAAAAATGGAAAAAGCCGGGCAAATCCGCAAAGAAATCTATCGGGGAATTGAAGGAGATGCCAGGCTTGTTGTGGATGACATGGTGAATATGGGGAAAAAGACTTTTGACAAACTTCCCATAAAAAAAAATATTGAAAATAAGATCAACAGCACTATTCATTCTATTCCATCTCGATTAAACCTTCCGGACAAGGAAGAGATTAAAAGTCTGATGAATGGTATCAACGGCATGAACAAAAAAGTGGATGAATTAAACAAACTCCATGTGAGCGCATAACACTATCATATCAGATTCGAGACGGGGAAAAAATTAAAGTCGTTTTTACCAAAACAGGAAAAGACATCACTGATTCCGTTATCGCGCAGTTTACCAAAAAAGAAGCTCCTAAAGCAAAAAAGGCAGCTAAAAAGAAAGCCGGCAAGAAAAGTCAGGCACCTTTTATAAAGACAGACAGCCTGAAAAAATGGGCCGGTAAAATAATTGACAAACGGATATCGGAAGTATTGGATATAATTAAATTGCCGACCCGGAAACAGATTGCCGAGCTTGATGCAAATATAAAGGCGCTGAATAAAAAGATCGACAAGCTAAAAGCACTCGAGGGAAAGAAAAGCCCTAAAACCAGCCCACTTAAAAAAGCGGCTGATACCCCTGCATCCATAAAAAAAGAGGAAAATCTAAAAGAAGAAAAAATAGTAAAAGAGAAATAAAAAATAACAAAAGAAACCATGGCCGAATTAATTGATCTGACGCAAGAAGTTCCCTTAGATTCGCTTACAGGCATCGGCCATCTGGTTAACGCCCTCGGAAAATCATGCGTAACCGGCGATTTGCCGGATATGCATGATATTTCCCGAAACGTCGGAAAAAAGTAAATATGGCCCATCATACCTTTTGATGGAACATACTACCGAACCTTTTTCATCACCTCGGTGATCTCATGACCAAATTCCTTTCGCTGCCAGTTTTTCATTTCAGCAATGGTGTCGAGATCTTTTATAATAAGCGGGTGCTCAACGGCAATAGCCGTCATCAGGGATTTGTTGCATACAAGACCGGGATCAAGTTCAAGGGAAGCAGCACAGTCATTTCGCCATTTTTTCAAAACCTCTATTCTGGCGGGGACCAAATCAGAAACATGCTGTGGTTTTTTGCGTGGATAAACAGGGAGGTTTTTCTCCGGGATCCGCAGGCCTGTCTCGATGGTATCTAAAAGCTGCCTCCCGTACATGTCGATCTGCCTTTTGCTGAGTACCCGCATACTGGTCAACTGTTTAATGGTCAGGGGGCGGGTCATGGCCATTTTCAGCAGGGTTTCATTGCCTAAAATTTTGAACAGCGGTCTGTCTTTTTTTTCTGCAATAATTTTGCGCAGTTGCAGCAGATTTTCCAGTACCGCGAGGCTGCGTCCTTTCAGGCGGCCGGCGCCCTTGAATTTTAGATAAAGAGGCTGGTTGTTGTTCTCAGGGGGCCGAACCCGGCTCAAAAGGGCGCATTCTTCATCCACCCAGGCCAGTCGGTTTTTTCGATCAAGTTCTTGTATAAGGACCTCGTGCAGGGAGATCAGGTGTTTGACATCTTCGGCACCATAGGTAAGCATGGCTTTTGACAAAGGGCGCTTAGACCAGTCCTTGCGCTGGTATTTTTTGTCCAGGTGGATGTTAAACCATTTGCCCAAAACCGCATTAAGGCCCGATTCCCTTGATCCTAAAAAACGGCAGGCTATTTCGGTGTCGAACAGGTTGTTGATTTCAATTTTAAAATCACGGTAAAGCGAGCGAATATCATAATCAGCTCCGTGAAAGATTTTGGTAATGGATGGATTTGAAAAAATGGG
The DNA here is from genome assembly GCA_002084545.1 of Desulfobacteraceae bacterium 4572_123. GTDB lineage: Bacteria > Desulfobacterota > Desulfobacteria > Desulfobacterales > 4572-123 > 4572-123. The sequence goes on from NBLJ01000008.1 coordinate 6,526, forward strand.
TATAAGAGGCGACAGATCACGTACAGCCAACGGATCGATGACCAGCCAGATGTGTTCAGCGGCCATCTGCAGCAGGCATACCTTTTCTTTAAAATGATACATGGAATCAGCTTCAAGGTCCACTGCAAGGGTTTTTTGGCCGTCAAGTTCGTTAACTATATCTTTGAGTCCTGATGGGGTGTCGATGATACGAAAGTTCGAAGTAGCGTTGCTCATTATTTTCTTGACCAGTGGGATTATTTCCCTTAAATTATAAAATTTGTTAGTTACTTCTGTAAGTTATTTAAAACAATCAGGTTGTTGTTTAACCCGATGCCGGTGGCGTTAAAAAACATCTGCCGCATGACTGTGCTTGCAAAGCGGTTCGGCGTTGGGATTTTTTCAAAGCAACCTTTCATTTTATAGTATTTTTTTATTGACTTTTCAAGCAACTTATATGGTAAAAAAATAATGATACAAATAACATTGCCCGATGGAAGCATTAAATCATTTGACAACACCATTACCGGCTATGATGTGGCCATGAGTATTTCCGAAGGCCTGGCACGCAACTGTGTGGCCATGGAACTGGACAGCTCTCTGGTGGATTTAAAAACGGTTATTGAGCAGGATGCTGCTGTTCGTCTGATCACGGCCAAGGATCCCGAAGCCCTTGAAATCATGCGTCATACCACGGCCCATGTCATGGCCCAAGCCATATCGAGGATTTATAAAAATGCAGCTGCCCGTCAAGCGCCGGGAAGTATCCAAAGCCGAGGCCCTGGCCTTTTATAAGGATGAACCTTATAAGGTGGAGATGATTTCCGAACTTGACGACGGGACCATCTCTTTTTACGAACAGGGAGAGTTTACCGATCTGTGTCGCGGACCGCATCTGCCCCATACCGGCTTTATCAAGGCTTTTAAATTGATGAAGGTTTCCGGAGCCTACTGGCGGGCGGATCAGACCAGGGCACAGCTCCAGAGAATTTACGGTACGGCCTATTTCAACAAAAAAGAGCTTTCCGCCTACCTGATATTTTTAGAAGAGGCCCGAAAGCGTAATCATCGCAAGATCGGTGCGGCCCTGGATCTGTTCAGCTTTCATGAGGAAGCTCCCGGCATGGCCTTTTTTCATGCAAAAGGAATGGAAATCTGGAATGAACTGCTGAAATACTGGCGTTTTGAACATCGTGCGGCCGGTTATGTAGAGACTCAGACCCCCATCATGTTAAACCGGGATCTCTGGGAGAGGAGCGGGCACTGGGCCAATTACCGGGAGAATATGTACACCTCCAGTATTGATGATGTCGACTATGCCATCAAGCCCATGAATTGTCCCGGCGGTATGCTGCTGTACGGTATGCAGCCCCATTCATACAGGGAATTGCCCATTCGTGCCGGTGAAATCGGGCTGGTCCACCGGCATGAATTGAGCGGAGTGCTGTCCGGCCTGTTCAGAGTGCGGTCCTTTCACCAGGATGATGCCCATATTTTCATGCAGCCCCATCAGATCCAGGAAGAAATTCTGGGTGTTTTAAAACTTGCCGACAAGATCTACAGCACCTTTGGCCTGGGGTTTGACCTCGAGCTTTCCACTCGGCCGAAAAAATCTATTGGAACGGATGAACAGTGGGACACGGCCACCAGCGGTCTACGGGCGGCCCTTGAGTCCTATGGTCGGGAATATCGCATAAACGAGGGCGACGGGGCGTTTTACGGCCCCAAGATCGACCTGCATATCAAAGATGCCCTTGGCCGGACCTGGCAGTGCGGAACCGTTCAACTGGATATGTCGTTGCCTGAACGGTTTGATTTAACTTATGTGGCCAAAGATAATGAAAAGCGCCGGCCCATCATGATTCATCGCGTTATTTTCGGTTCCATTGAAAGATTCCTGGGGATTTTGATCGAACATTTTGCCGGAAAGTTTCCCCTGTGGATGGCACCGGTCCAGATGACCCTCCTGGCGATAAACGACGAACTTGCTTCGTATGCCTTCCAGGTTAAAAAAGAGTTTGAAGACAAGGGACTGCGGGTGATCGTTGATGACCGCACCGAAAGCCTGAACAGGAAAATCAGGGAGGCCCAGATTCAGAACATCCCGCTGATTCTCACCATAGGTGCCAAAGAAAAAGAATCGGGTAACCTTGCCGTGAGAACCCTGGACGGCAAGGTAAAATACGGAATTTCTCATGATATGTTTCTGGATGCGGTACTGGAAAATATTCACGGACGAAAACTGGAACTGGATATTTTTCAGGAGTAGGGGCGAACTTTGTGTTCGTACTGTCTATCAATTTAGAGACACCACCAACAAATATTTAATATTCAAGTTGGTGCGATAATTTTGAAAAGCTGAATTCATATGAAGCGGTCTTTACAATATTTTTTTTATTACTGGTTTCCCGTCGGATTGTATGGCCTTTTGATATTTTTACTCTCCTCCGGGCCGATTCCCGAAGGCGGGCCGGAGTTTTTTCAGGCCGATAAAGTAGCACATTTTTTCATTTTTGCCGGGCTGGGGGCTCTTTGCCTGCGCACGCTGAATACTACTGCCCTGGGAAATAAAGTTTTGGCCGTTTTATTGCTAAGCATGGTGCTGTCATCGGGATACGGGATCAGTGACGAAATCCACCAGTATTTTATACCATCTCGAAATTCAGATATTTTAGATGCCCTTGCCGATATCTGTGGAAGTATCGCCGGTGTACTGGTCTACTGGCGAATTTTTATCTTTCGACGCGGGAACTAAAACAAAAAACCCCGAGCTGATTATTTTCAGACCGGGGTTTTTTGTGGAACGGTTTTTTTGTAATCCTCACATCATGGATGACTCGGGATGAAATACATCCACATCCTTGAGGTCATCTCCCAGGTATTCGCGTTCATTGGGCCCCAGAATGCCGAGACTCAGGCAGATCAACGTCCAGAGATGTACCACCGGATAATTTCCGCCGTAATGCTCGCTCAGTTCATGGATCTGGGCATGGCAGTTATGACAGGCGGCGATGCAGTAGTCGGCCCCGGTAGCCTTGATCTGCTGGTCTTTGAGGCGGCCGTATTCCAGGCGCTGTTCTTTAAAACCGGACTGCAGGAAACCGCCGCCGCCGCCGCAGCAGAAATTGTTGGATCTATTGGGGGTCATATCGACAAAGTTTTCTTCGCCGACAATGGATTTGACCACAAAACGCAGATCTTCGGCAACGGGATCACCATAACTTTTGCGAATGATCTGGCAGGGATCCTGCACAGTGAATTTGATCTTGCGATCCTTGTTCCAGTCAGAGTTGACTTTGAGTTTGCCCTCGCGAATCCACTGGGCATAATATTGATAAATGCTCTTTACAACTACTTTATGTTCGATGTTGAATCTTTTCAGTCCTTCCAGGACTGAGTAGGTGACGTGCCCTCACTCCGTATTGAGATAGGTTGTGCACCCCAGGGCATCCGCATGTCTCACCGACATGCTGGTGGTTTTTTCCCAGCTTTCATCATCGGCCAGGAACATACAGTAATTTTCACCACCCCATCCCTTGCTGCCGTATGTCCAGTCCGCGCCCACCAGGTGCAGGATTTTCCACAGGGGCACCATCTCGTCGGGTTCGGTTACCGGTTCACGGGAATTCTGGTTCAAGAAGAACTCGGCCCCCTCTTTGTCAATGGGTGCCTTCATGTCGGCGAATTCAGGCTGGGCCTCCTGGTATTCCTCCAGCACGTCTCCCACGACAAAATCAAAGTCCTCGGGTGATGCACCCATGGCGCTGCAGCTATCGTTCATCAGGGCCGCATCGCATGACCCAAGTATTCCTTTGGGTCGTTTTTCCCGGGGCCATGCGGCCCGGGCCTCGTGGACCAGTCTGGGGATGTTGATCTCCATGGGGCAGACACGCATGCAGCGCTGACACAAGGTGCACATCCAGACCCACGGGGTGCTGGTGATTTCTTCATCCATTCCAAGGGCCGCCATGCGTAAAAATTTTCTGGGGTCCATGCCCTCAAGACCGGTTGCCGGGCAGCCCGAGGAACATGCTCCGCAGGTGAGGCAGAGGTTCAGGTTCCCGCCTTCAGGCAACATTTCCCGGACCTTGTCCATAAAAATGCTTTTCTTTTTTCCGCCAAGTTTAATTGCTTCCTCAGCCATATTCATAATCCTCCATAATTTATTTTAAAGGACTAGGTCCCAGTTCTTTTAAAGTTTTTTCCATATCCGCCATAATGGATGAAAATTCACTGCCCATATTGGATGCCAGGGTCACGAACTGCAGCCTCTCGGTCTCAAACCCTGTTTCCGTCATCATCCGATGGGCATCGGCCACACGCCACTTAGCATATGTGTTGCCCTGCTCGGATTTGCAGTTACCGGCATGGCAGGCCATGACTATAACCCCGTCGGCACCTTCCACAAAGGCGTTCATGATAAAATCAATGTCGATCTTACCGGCGCATGGAACCTCTATCATATGCAGACCGGCAGGCAGCGTCATTTTGAATTCGGAGGCCATTTCAGCAGCTTCCAAGGCTGAGTTCCGGCAGCAGAAAGCAACGATATTCGGTTCATCGCTTTTGGCGACAACGCTTTCTTTTACAGCCTTTTGCATCTCCTCATCTTTGAAGTCTCCCAGCTGGATTGCGTCCATGGGGCACTCGCTGGCACAGATGCCGCAACCCTGGCAGGCCACCGGCGAGATAATTGCGCGGTTATCCCAGTAAATGGCGCCATGCGGGCAACAGCGGTAGCAGGTCAGACAGATGACGCATTTGTCGCGATCCACGACTGCCTGATCCTTTGCCGCGGTTCGTTTGCCGTTCCCTAAAAGGTTTTCGACTTCGAGGGCAACGTTTCCCGCATCGGCCAGGGCAGCGGACAGGCCGCATGTCTGGCGGGCCGATCCGATGACAAAGATGCCCTCACGATTGGAAAGTACCGGAAAACGATGCACGTTGTTTTTCTGCAATAATCCCAGGGGGCCCGTGTGGATTCTGAGTATTTCCGCCAGCCCTTCGTTGAGGTCGTCGGGAAGGATTGCCTCCTCTACCACAATAAGGTCAGGAGAAAGATCCATGGACCGGCGCAGAACCGGGTCTTCGAAGGTAACGGTTAAATCGGCCCCGTCCTGGGTAATTTCCGGCGGTGTCTCAAGTTTGAAGTAGGTGCCACCGTTGTCCCGAACCTCTTTATAGAGGCGGTCCAGACCATCAGCGGCCACTTTGATATTGTTGACATATACGTATACCGTGCATTCCTGCTCCTGAAGGATCAGGGCGCTGTTGAGTATCCGTTCCAGAGCCAGGGGATTGCTTTCGCGGTAAAAACCCGTGACAAAGGCAACTGTTTTTTTATCGAAGTCGTCGGCATTGGAGCCAAGGGATGCCTCTAATTCCGACTGGGCCACCACGTTGTCTGCAAGAGTCAGGCTGTAATCCTCATTCAGCGGCTCATAGCAGGCATCGGTGGCAACAACGATTGCGCCGACCTTTCGTTCAATGATTTCTCCCTTTTTTTCAAGGCGGGCTGTGAAGTCGCCGGGAATTCCCCTGTTGTCTACCAGGCAGGTTCCGGTGAGCACTTCAAACGATGTATCTTCGGGCGTGATGGTGTCGGTTTTTTCAACCAGGGTAACCTTGTAGCCGCTTTCCGTAATTTCAGCACCGGCTTTTAATCCGGTGGGACCGCCGCCGATAACCAGTACATCGGTGTTAATGGTGATCTCTTCCATTTCTACAGTGGGTTTTGTTTCAGTATTCATTTGGCCTCCCTTACGAATCTGATTGCTTCACGGGCTGCCTGCCCTGCGTGCGCCATTGAAACGTCTATGGTTTTAGGACCTTGAGCCGTACCGGCGATAAAAATACCCTCTTTTACGGTCAGAGTCGGGCTGAGTATGTCCGAAGCCTGAAAGAACCCGTCTTCGTCAAGTTCTAAGCCAAGAATTTCGGTAAGCTGTTTGTTGTCAGCTCCCGGTGTAATACCGATGGAAAGGACAACCAGATCAAAAATGTCTTCTGTCGGTTTACCCTCGTCGTCCATGAATCGGGTTTGTATTTTATCATCCTCGGTTTTATACATATCCACCGGGATAGTTCTGATAAAATTCAGGTTTTCCCTGCATTTTTCATAAAAGACGGAGTAGTCTTTGCCGGTATTCTGGATATCCATGTAAAATATCGTGATATCCATGTCCGGATATTTGTATTTCAACGCTTCGGCCGATCTGAGTGCGTAGGGGCAGCATGCCTGGGAACACCATAGATTACCAAGGCGTTCATCGCGGCTGCCCACACACTGAATAAAGGCAACTTTTTCCGGCACGCGCTTGTCCGAGGGGCAAAAAAGTCCGCCGTGGACCCGTTTGCATCGTTCAAGATCCATTCCCGTGATGACATTGTCAAAGATGCCGTAATTATAGGTGGGCTTTTTTTCCGCGGGAAACGGCTGAAAACCGCTGGCCAGGATAATCGCGTCAGCGGCCAGGTTTTCCGTTTTGCCGGTTTTTTCCGGATCAAGTTGCCCTTTGGCATCGTAAAACATGGCGTTATGTCTGGAATACCCCCGGGCCGCAGCACAGCCAATGGGGTCTGTTTCATAGGCATCCGCGCATTTTTCGCCGTTTGGGTTGGTGATATCGCCGGCTTTGAGGGAAATTTCGAATTGCCCGTTTTGATTGACCTTTTCAACCTGTGTGCCCAGATGGACCGTGATCAAAGGTTCATTAACTACATTTTTAAGCATTGCTTCCACCGAACATGCGCCACACTGCCGGCATTCATCCGTTGCCTTGCAGGAGTACTGGATTGCATGTCCACCCAGAAAATCCGCTTTTTCCACTATATCCACAGCTATGTTTTTGCGGGCCATCTCCCAGGCTGCCGTAAGGCCGGCAATACCACCGCCGATGACTATGACTTTTTTTTGTTTTTTATCCAATTGCCAACTCCTTGTTGAATTCTAATAGTGAAAATCAATCGTTAAAAGTACACAGAAAGGGCCGGTATGGCACCAAAACCCTGCCGTTTAACTTTTAATCCACCTGAGGTCTGGGGAGGACTTTGGCCCGTTCCGCAATTTCAGGAACTTTGTGCTCCCATTCGATCGCCATGAGATGCACACCGGCGACCCCCTTCATCTCTTTGAATTCCTCAATTTGCTCGCAGGCTATTTTGATGCCTTCATCGGCTACTTTTTTCTTATCAACACCCTGTAACCGTTTGATGATTTCATCTGGGACATCCATTCCCGGTACCTTTTTTTTCATGTAGCGGGCCATACCGATACTCTTCATTGGTGTGATGCCGGCAAGGATATAGACCTTCTCAGTCAGCCCCATGTCATTGGCCTGCTTGACCCATTCGCGCATTTTTACCATGTTGTAGATACACTGGGTCTGGACGAAATCCGCTCCGGCGGCAACTTTTTTGGCCAGGCGGTAAACGCGCCATTCAAAAGGGTCGGCAAAGGGATTGGCAGCCGCCCCGATGAACATTTCAGGTGGTGTGTCGATATCCGCGCCGCCTAAAAATTTGCCCTCGTCGCGCATTTTTTTGGTCATGCCGATGAGCTGGACGGAGTCGATATCAAAAACACCCTTTGACTGGGGGTGATCTCCAAACTGCTGATGATCTCCGGAAAGGCACAGCATATTGCGGATGCCGTGGGCATGGGCTCCAAGGATGTCGGCCTGCATGGCAAGGCGATTTCGGTCGCGGCATACCATTTGATAGTTGGGTTCGAGCCCTTCCTGGATTGCGATCAGTGAGGCGGCCCAACTGGACATGCGTACCATGGCCGTCTGGTTGTCCGTGATGTTTACCGAGTCCACCATTCCTTTCAGATAGGCGGCTTTTTTTCTGACAGCGTCGACATTTGCCCCACGCGGAGGCCCAAGCTCTCCGGTGAATGCAAAATGCCCGGCTTCAAGAATTTTTTGAAGGTTACTTCCTGAGTTCATTGTTATGATCTCCCTTTCTATTTTTAACTAATATTAAGTATTGATATCAAGCCTTTTGACGTTCTTTATATCCCGGCTGAATAACCGTTCGGGGAGTTTGATTGCGCCAGTCCGCAGGTGGAAAGATGGAGGTGATATTGCTCAATCGGTCCTGTTTTGCCAGCCTTTCATAAATCATGAACCACGCACAGGGTTGATCCGTGTTAATTTCGCAGCTTCCCTGATTCGTACCGCCGCAGGGACCATTGAAAAGGCCCTTGGCACACATGGTTACAGGGCAGATACCCGCGGTTCTATCCAGAACGCAGTCGCCGCAGCCGCGGCACCTTTCTTCATACCATCCCACGTCTTTGTTGACGCCGATAAATGCGGTGTTAACCGCGGGAAGTACAGGTATTTCAGGGTATCGTTCGGCCAGAAACTGGATGCCGGCACCGCAGGCCATGGACAGCAGCGCGTCATATTCACCAACGGTGTCTTCCAGTTCGTCAAGAAATTCCATGTCGCACTGACGTTCCAGCGTTACCGCGCCAAGCTCAATGGGGTTGTTGTCCAGCTTGCGGGCCATTTTGAGTTCGGCATTGAGTATGCCTACTTCTTTTTCGCCGCCTGCCAGACATACCGCGACACATGTGCCGCAGCCCAGGGTAAGGACTTTTGAATAGCCCTTGACCATAGCTTTGATTTCTTCAAAAGGTTTTCTTTCCGCAACTATCATGTATCCTCCTGTTTTCCATCGGTTTTTTTTATTGATTCTTTACAGTCTGCGTTGACTTGAAAATATGTACCGGAATTAATTTCATATCCATAATTTTAAATAACGAATATACATGACAAATATAATAAGATGTGTCAAGTAGTCTGAGATAAAAATATTTTGAAAGGCAATTATGAAAACTTATTACGAATGTATACCCTGTTTATTACGCCAGACCGTGGATGCGGTCCGATTTGCATCCGATGATCCCAAGATCCATGAGGCGGTGCTGCGTGAAGTGCTGAAGCTCGCAGCTGATATGGATCTGCGGCAGACTCCGCCCATGATGGCGCGGAACATCCATCGCACGATTCGCCGATATTCCGGCAACGACGATCCTTATTTACAGGTGAAACAGGACTTCAACCGGATGGCTCTGAACCTGTACCCGGATTTAAAAAAGCGGGTGACTCAATCACCAGACCCGGTGAGTACGGCAGTCCGTCTGGCTATCGCCGGCAACATGATCGATTTCGGGGCCCGGCGGGACATGGATCAGGACTTTGTTCTGGCCGGTATCCAAAACGCTCTGACATGCGATCTCGTCGGCGATATTCAGGCATTTAAAAATGCCGTGAACAGGGCCGACCGCATTTTATACCTGGGGGACAATACAGGGGAAATCGTTTTTGACCGGCTGCTGATCGAAACTCTTCCCTCGGATAAAATTATTTTTGCAGTGAGGGGATACCCCGTGCTTAACGACGCCACCATTGAAGATACAAAAGAGGTAGGGCTCTTTAATATCGTGAAGGTGATCGACAACGGTTCGGATGCACCAGGAACAATTCTTGAGGATTGTTCGCCGGAATTTGCAGAGCATTTTAATGCCGCTGATTTTGTTATCGCCAAAGGACAGGGCAATTATGAAACCCTGTCCGATGCAGACAAACGCATATTTTTTCTCTTGCAGGCAAAATGTCCCGTCATAGCGGCGGATATAGGCTGTGAAGTCGGGCGCCTGATAGTAAAGACAAATGCGGAAAGATGAATTAAATACCGTCAATTCGGGAATTTTTACATTTTTTTCAATAATTGATTGGCGGCGGTGAGCATGGGGTCCCAGGTTGGACCAAAGGGTGGGGCATAGGCCAGATCGGTCTGGCTGAACTGTTCCACCGTCATATTAGCGTGAAGTGCAACGGCTATACCGTTTATGCGATGGGCCACGCCCTCGCGTCCAAGCATCTGAACCCCCAGAAGACGTCCGGATGACCTGTCCCCGACCATATGAACCTTGATGGGTGTGCTGCCCGGGTGAGCATGGGCACGGGATCGGGTGGTCACCAGGATTTCAGCCGGGGAAAAACCGTGGTTTGATGCTTCGGCGGCCGTCAGGCCGGTGCGCGCCACCTGGAGGTCAAAAACTTTGAAAACAGCGGTTCCCGCGATTCCGTCGAGCCGGGCCGGTTTGTCGCAGACATTATCCGCGGCGGCCCATCCGGCCCGATTGGCCCGCAGGGCAAGGGGAATCCAGGTTTTTTCATTGCTGACGACATGGAATGCATCGGCACAGTCCCCGGCGGCAAAGATGTGTGGATTGGAGGTTTGAAGTGTCCGGTCCACTGCAATGGCTTTAGCCGTGCCGAGTGTGAGACCGGCATCTTCGGCGATTTGACTGTTCGGGGTAACCCCGATGGCAACGATCACAAGATCGGCATCAAGGGTAAGATCCTTACAGATAACTTTGAGGCCGTCGCCAACGGATTCAATGTTTTGGATTGCATGTCCGGCAAAAAGCTTTGCGCCGTTGGCGATAAGCTCTTTTTTGACTGTATCAGACATTTCTTCGGGCATCCATGGCAGCAATACCGGACGTGGTTTCACCATACTTACTTCAATATCCAGTTTTCGAAGGGCTTCGCACATTTCAAGGGCGATATATCCCATGCCGACAATGGTGGCCTTTTTTGTGTGTTTGTTTTTAATGAATGTTTTAATCCGCCGTCCGTGATCAAGAGTTTTTAAAGGCATTACACCCGGCAGATCAAACCCCGGCAGATCCGGGATGATGGGTGAAGCGCCGGTGGCGATCAACAGCTTGTCATAATTAAAGGAAACATCAACACCGCTGGTATTAGTTCCGTGTACAATTTTTTCGGATGTATTGATTTTTTCGGCACAATGGCCGGTCAACAGGTTAATGCCCTGTTTTTCACGAAAAACCTGGGCCTGGCGAACAACCAGTTCTTCTATTTTTCGGTTTTGATCACCAATATTGTATGGCATGCCACAGGCGCTGTATGAAACATCCGTGGTTTTTTCAAGTACCGTAATTTCCATATCCGGCATGGACCGTCCGGCCCTGCTTGCTGCACTCATTCCGGCGGCATCCGCGCCAATGATTACAAATCGCATAATTCTCTCCTGTTGTGAGTGTTATAGATTTCAGGTTGCGGTATTGCAAAAAAAGATGATTGTGTTTATATAGCCTTCCAAAACAGAAATGTCAAAATGGTTCATGGGTTAAAGGTTCATGTTCTCGCAGGGCGGGCTTGTGCCCACCGAATCGGTCGAAGAACTTATAAAAAAATGGGAAAATATACAGGGGCGGATGACGCCTTAAAACATATAGAAAAAAAACTGCCACGGGCAATGGGCTCGGATCGTTATGCCCTGCTTGCGGAATTTCGAAAGATCCGGAAAATTATCCGGAGAGAATCCGCAGTGGAATCCGTAGTTTTACGGATTGGGCGTCTGGAAAATAGATTGGCCGCCTCTGTCAGCAGACGCAGAGATCGGCTGGAAAATCGTCCCTTGCCTGTATATAATGAAAATCTTCCCATATTTGCAAAAAAAGAGGAGATTGTCGAGGCCATATCAAAGAATCAGGTGGTGATTATATCCGGGGCTACCGGCAGCGGCAAAACCACCCAGATTCCAAAATTCTGTCTGGCCGCGGGAAGGGGTATCGACGGCATGATCGGCTGTACCCAGCCTCGGCGGATTGCCGCTATCACCGTTGCCGCCCGTATTGCCGAAGAACTGGGTGAAGATATCGGCCGGTCCGTTGGTTATAAGATCAGGTTTGCCGATAAGAGCGGCAGCGATCCCTACATAAAGATCATGACCGACGGTATCCTGCTGGCGGAAACCCAGAGTGACCGGTCTTTAAATGCCTATGATACACTCATCGTGGATGAGGCCCATGAACGCAGCCTTAATATCGATTTTGTGCTGGGGATCTTAAAGAATCTGTTAAAACGCCGCGGAAATCTGAAACTTTTGATTACTTCGGCAACCATCGATACCCGGAAATTTTCCAAAGCATTTGATAATGCCCCCATCATCGAGGTAACCGGCCGTACCTACCCGGTGAAGGTCCGGTATCAGGGCATTGACGGGGGTGGGGAAAATGATGAATCAACACATGTGGAAAAAGCCGTCCGGGCCATTGAAACCATACAGATGAGAACTCCCTTTGGCGACATCCTGGTGTTTATGCCCACGGAACAGGATATTCGTGAAACCTGCGAAATGCTCAACGGCCGTTCCTATCATAATGTCACTGTACTGCCTTTGTTCGGCAGGCTGTCGGCCGCCGAACAGACCCGGGTTTTCAAGAGCGCCCCGGGGCGAAAAATCATCGTGGCCACCAATGTGGCCGAGACATCCATTACCATTCCCGGGATCAGGTATGTTGTGGATACCGGCCTGGCCAGGATCTCCCATTATTCTCCCCGGACCCGGACAACGGCCCTGCCGGTGATGCCGGTGTCGCGCAGCAGCGCGGACCAGCGCAAGGGGCGCTGCGGGCGGGTGTCCAATGGCGAATGTATCCGGCTTTATTCCGAAGAGGAGTATAATGACCGGGTTGAATTTACCCTGCCGGAAATATTGCGATCAAATCTTGCGGAAGTTATTTTGCGGATGATTTCCCTTAATCTCGGCGATATCGAAAAATTTCCGTTCATTGATAAACCCGCGCCAAAAAGTATCAAGGACGGGTTTGATTGCCTTATGGAGTTCGGCGCAATTAAAAAAGCCGGTACAGGCAAAAAGGGCAGGGCCGGCGGAGGGGATGGTGCTTTTGTTTTGACACCCAAAGGCCGGATCATGGCGAGACTGCCCATTGACCCCCGGTTATCGCGAATGCTGATTCAGGCCCATGATGAGGGGTGTGTTCCTTCCATGACCGTGATTGCAGCGGCCCTGAGTATTCAGGATCCCCGGGAAAGACCCGCTGAAAAAGCAAAATCAGTCGATCAGGCCCGGAGCCTGTTCAATGATCCTGCATCTGATTTTGTCACATTACTGAACCTCTGGAAAGGATATCAGACCGCCTGGCGCACAGGTAAAAAAAACGGTCAGATTACAAAGCATATTAAAAAGTTCTGCAGCCGGTATTTTCTTTCTTTCAAGCGAATGCGCGAATGGCATGATATCCACGCCCAGCTTTCGGATATTCTGCGGGAAAATAAACTTTGCGGCAGTCATGCGGAGATTTCACCCGGAACAGGCGTGCAACCTGGCGCCGCGGCCCAAAAAGGTTCCAGACATCCTAAAAACGCCGTCTTCGGTGCGCTGTATACGGCCATTCATAAATCCATTGTAAGTGGTTTTCTAAGCAATATTGCGCTCAAAAAAGAGCAGTACATCTTCAAGGGGACCAAGGGCCGCGAACCCATGATTTTTCCCGGCTCCAATCTTTTCAAGAGCGCCGGCAACTGGATCGTGGCCGCGGAGATGCTGGAAACCTCCCGGTTGTATGCCAGGACGGTTGCCAATATCGACAGTGCCTGGCTGGAGGAACTGGCACGGGAGCAGTGCCGCTCCATCTACCTGGACCCTCACTGGGAAAGAAACCGGGGAGAGGTAACAGCCTATGAGCAGGTCAGCCTTTACGGTCTGGTGATTGTATCCAGGAGGCCGGTCTCATACGGCCGCATCAATCCTGACGAAGCATCGGACATCTTTATCCGCAGCGCCCTGGTGGAGGAAGATGTCAGGCAGATGCCCGGGTTCATGCGGCACAATCGAAAGATTATCGATAAGATCCAGGAGATGGAAAACAGGGTCAGAAGAAAAGATATTCTCGTTGACACAGAGGATATCTTTCAGTTTTACCGCGAACATCTGGCCGGGATTTATGATCTGCGGACCCTTCAAAGGTATATTAAAACAAAAGGCGGCGACGGGTTTTTAAAACTGACCAAAGAATTTCTGGTGCGCAGGGTTCCGGATGAGAATGAACTGGATCTTTACCCGGACAGGGTTACTCTGGGTAATCGAAGCTATGGGTGCAACTATTGTTTTGATCCGGGCAGGGCGGAAGACGGCGTGACCGTTAAAATTCCGGCGTCGACAGCGTCGGCGGTTCCTTCCGATGCCATGGACTGGCTGGTCCCCGGACTTTTTAAAGAAAAAGTAACGGCATTGATCAAAGGCCTGCCCAAAACCTATCGTAAAAGGCTGGTCCCGGCGACCGCTACGGCGGCAATTATTGCCCGTGAAATGCCCAGATCCGATAAGCCTCTTCTCACAGCACTGGGTGAATATATCCATGCCCGTTTTAACGTTGATATTCCTGCTGCGGCCTGGCCCGCGGATGAACTGCCCGAGCATCTCAAGATGCGGATTGCCCTTACCGATCCCATGGGAAAGCCGATCTGCACCAGCCGGGATAAAACCATATTGACCCGTGATATATCCCGGACCACTGAGTCGGATGCCATGGCAGCGGCCAGAAAACAGTGGGAAAAGACAGGAATTGTGAAATGGACGTTTGGTGATCTGCCGGAAATGGTGAAGATAAACGAATCGGCCGGCCGGAAATGGGAGACATGGCCCGCGCTGGAGGCGGATAAAGACAGTGTCAATCTGCGATTGTTTACAACTCATGCAAGGGCGCTGACCAGTCATAAAAAGGGCGTTGCCTGCCTATATACCCTCTGTTTAAAAAAGGAGTTGAAATTTTTAAAAAAATCTTTGCAGCTGTCCGGGGCCGACAAGGCCCGGGCCGATTATCTTTTCGGCAGCAGCAAAATTTCAGAGCATCTGTATGAGGCTGTTGTAAGGGACCTTTTTTATAAGAATATCCGTCGTCAGGAGGAATTTAACGCCCATGCCGCTGCCGTGGTGCCCTGTATGGTGGAACGGGGCCGGCACCTGGTGCAGGCAGTATCGCCCGTCCTTGAAGCACTCCATGAAACGCGGATGCTTTTCAGCGATATGGAAAATGCCAATCGCTTCAAGCCTTCCGTCTTGAGTGTTGTTGCCGGAGCACGGGCGGATATCGCCAATCTGGTGCCGGAAACATTCATTGAAATCTATGATGTGAAGCGGTTTATTCACCTGCCGCGTTATATCCGGGCCATTGGCATACGGGCTCAGAGGGCCGGGATCAGCCCTGAGAAAAATAAAATTCGGGAAAAAGTGGTAGGCGTTTATACAGATCATCTCCAGAGGCTGTTAAAGGGGCTGACACCGCTGACAAGTGATAAAAAACGGACCGCTGTGGAAGAATATTTCTGGCTCCTGGAGGAATACAAGGTGTCGGTTTTTGCCCAGGAATTAAAGACCGCAGTACCGGTTTCCCGGAAAAGGCTGGATCAGGCACTGAGCCGGATTGAAAGGATGGCATGAGATGAAGACTGAAGGTGGTTTAGGCTGAAGGCTGAAGGTTGGTTCGGTTGAACAGCTTTTGAGCCCAGGCCATATGGAATTTTCAATCATGTTGATTGTTTATCGTAGGGTGGGCTGTGCCCACCAAATCGGCACAATCAATATCCTTTTGAATTTCAGCATTCCTTTTTTACATCCCAGGGTAACTGTCTGCAAGGCGGATATAGTAAGAAGCTTCATCTTTGCGTCCGCGCTTGCGGCATCCGGCAGCATAGATCGTACATTTTTTTTGAAGTACCGCAATTGCGGCTTTTGACTGGGATGCTGTAAGCTGTCCGCTTTGAAGTATTTTATACAGGGCCTGAACACGAAAGCGGTCCAGTCCCGGGGCCCTTGAAAGCTGGTCGGGATGACCGCCGTGCTTTATAACCAGCGGGTCATCCACAAGATATATGGGATAGCGGCAACTGACCCGCAGCCACAGGTCATAGTCTTCGCAGGCCGGCAGGCTTTCATCAAAACAGCCGGTCTCATTTAAAAGTTCTTTTTTTATCATCACTGCCGAAGGGCTGACCAGACACAGGTCCAGGGATCTCTCAAAGATCATGCCTGACGGTTTTTTATGGTATTTTCTGGGATTGACCCGGACGTTATTTCGTATCCAGATTTCCTGGGTCTGACAAATCAGGGCCTCCGGCCGGCGGATAAAAAAATCGATCTGACGGCTTAGTTTCCGTGGCAGCCATGTATCGTCCGAATCCAGAAATGCCAGAAAATCGCCGGCAGCCTCCGCAATACCACGGTTGCGGGCCGCGCTCACACCGGCGTTTGCCTGCCGGATCTGTTTCAGCCTGTCGGAATATCTATCGAGAAGATTCGGTGTATTATCGGTTGACCCATCATCTATGACAATCAGCTCGAAATTTTTGTATTCCTGAGTCAGGACGGAATCAATGGATTCCGCCAGGGTCCATGCACGGTTATAGGCCGGTATGATGACGCTTATCAGAGGGTTATTTTTCATTGAATTTAATGAAATTATCATAAAAATATCGGCCAAATGCAAGCGTAAAGTCAAGAATGCCCGAAACCTGAAAGATTGTTCCGCGCAAGCATGCGGTATCGAGCATCTCCAAAATCCCGGAATCCTGGCCGGTTTTATAGCAAAATTTTGTCTTGACAATTAAATATCTACACACTACTTTAATTTTACTTGCTTTGATGATACCGAGAACCGTTCCCGGGGTTTCAATTCCCCGCCCCGCCGCATATTGGGGCTAAACCGGTTATAGAATCCTGCAATCCTAAATTTTCCTTTATTTCAATTTTTCACCAAAGCACCAAGATCCGATCTGTGTGAGTTATATCTATGCTTTTAAAAAAAGGAGAAGGGAAAGATGTCTAAAAAAATATCATCAGTTGTGTTGGTAATCATGCTCTGTATGTTTTTCAGCTGCACCATGCTACTGGCCGGTGAGCGTTTTACGGATAATGGAGACGGTACGGTTACTGATCATCAGTTAGGTGTCATGTGGTCCAAGTACGACAACCAGGGTGATATCAGCTGGATACAGGCAAATAAATGGGTTGAATACACCTTTCCCGATACCATTAAACCAAAGTATGACGATTGGCGTCTGCCGACACTGGAGGAGCTGAAAAGTCTTCATGTGCGAGATAAGGCATACAAGGGGTATGAAACGGATTGCGGACAGAAAGTGAAGATCGTGTCTGACATACGGCTGAGCTGCGGATGGGTCTGGGCATCGGAGAAAGAAGAAATTACAGCCGGCCTGTTTAATTTTAATCGCGGGTACTATTACACAGACCGAATGTCGAAAAGGCGGGCCTACCGGGCCCTGCCGGTGCGTGATCTGAAGTGAATCGAATTTTTTTATTTGCTTCAAAATCAGTGCGTTGTAGTTTGCCGGCATTCTTGTTTGACTGTTTGATCTTCAATTTATATCTTTTTTAAAGATAAAATTATTGCGTTAAAAAGCTTTATTTGTTAAATACATAGCGCATTCTGAAAAAATAGTTTTTGTTTAATTGGGATTCATTGTGTAAATCTAATTTAGAAAAGGAGGGAATAAGGAAAGAATTATTCATTAAAGTCGTTTTTTTAATAATTATTTTTTATCTAAGGAGGTTCATATGAAAAAAGGAATCGTTCTGTCTGTTGCATTTTTGTTCGCTGTTGTAATGATTATGGGGGCCGCCCCCACAACCGCACAGGCCAAAGTTCAGTTCGTTACCATCGGAACCGGCGGTATTACCGGTGTTTACTATCCCACAGGCGGTGCCATTGCCAAAATGGTCAACAAGAAACGTAAAGAATATGGCATCCGGGCCACGGTTGAATCCACAGGTGGATCGGTGTTCAACATCAATGCCATTATGGCTGGTGACCTGGAATTCGGTGTTGCCCAGTCCGACCGCCAATACCAGGCTGTTAAGGGTATCGCCAACTGGAAAGACAAAGGACCCCAAAAAGACCTTCGTGCGGTATTTTCCATCCATCCTGAAAGTGTTGATCTGATTGCCGCGGTGGATGCCAATATCAACTGTCTGGCGGACCTCAAGGGAAAGCGCGTCAATGTCGGCAATATAGGTTCCGGTTACCGCAAAAATGCCCTTGATGCTTTAGAGGCCAATGGCCTGGACTATAAGAAAGATTTTCATGCGGAAAGCTTAAAGGCCGCCGAAGCCCCGGGTTTGATTCAGGACGGTCGGATCGATGCCGCCTTCTACACTGTCGGACATCCCAGCGGGTATTACAAGGAAGCTACTTCCGGAGTACGCAAAGTAAAATTCGTGCCCATTACAAATATAGAAAGTCTTCTTGCAAAATATCCCTATTATGCAAAATCCGCAACGCTGATGAAAAACTATCCGGGTGCTGTAAATACTGAGGCCTCGGTTCCAACCTTCGGTGTAAAGGCAACTCTCGTGACATCCATCAAGGTTCCCGATAATGTTGTATACGCCATTACTAAAGAGGTGTTTGATAATTTTGAGACCTTCAAGAAACTTCATCCGGCATACGAAGGCCTTACCAAGGAAAGTATGCTGACAGGTCTGTCCGCACCGTTTCATCCAGGTGCATTGAAATATTACAAGGAAGTCGGTCTTAAGTAAAAAAAGGCCTGGTGGTTAGTGTTGTATAATAATTGCGGGCTGTGGCTGATATGGCTTCGGCCCGCTGTTATTTGCAGCTTGATGTTTATGGAATTGTTGACAATGTGGATTTTTCCGGTGCCTTCGGTGCATTATCGGTACAGGTTATCTCTATTTGATTATTTTCGATCAGAGGAGCCGCGGGCATTTTCAATCTTGCATTATTTTTTCAGCAGACAAGGTGATTATAATGAGCAAAATCGAAATCAATGAGCAAGATGACGGCCTGGAGTTGGCAAAACGGATGGCTGAAGAAGAGGATGGGATCGGCCGACGGCCTACAGCAGGATTTTCCAAGTGGGTCGTCGCTTTTATTTGCGTGATCTGGAGCTTCTGGCAACTTTCCATTGCCAGTTGGCTGATTATGGATACTACCTTTATACGGGCTATCCATCTGGGTTTTGCCCTTCTGGTTGTTTACTTGAATTATCCCATGTTCAAAAAAACCCGCTTTGGGTTGAAATTTCTTACCGTCACCGATAGAATCCCCCTGTTTGATTATATAATTGCGATTATAGCTACGCTTTCAGCTCTTTATATTGCCATCGACTATACCGGCATGTGCAACCGGTACGGTTCGCCGATTTTAAGAGACATTGTCATCGGCATGGTACTGGTTGTTCTGCTCCTGGAGGCTTCACGGCGCGTTATCGGCCCGGCCCTGCCGGTTATAGGAATAGCTTTTATCTCATATTCCTTTTTAGGACCCTATATGCCCGATTTGATCGCGTTTAAAGGAACCTCTTTAAATCGATTTGTCGGCCAGATGACCATGTCCACCGAGGGCATATACGGCATTCCTCTGGATGTTTCAGCGACGATTGTTTTTCTGTTTGTGCTCTTTGGCTCCATGCTCGACAAGGCCGGCGCCGGCCAGTATTTTATTCAACTGGCCCTGAGTCTTCTGGGAGGATTTAAAGGCGGGCCCGCCAAGGCAGCGGTTATGGGCAGCGGGCTGACCGGCCTGGTGTCTGGCTCCAGTATCGCCAATATTGTCACCACCGGAACCTTTACCATTCCGCTTATGAAAAAAGTCGGATACCCGCCCACCAAGGCCGCCGCGGTTGAAGTGGCTGCAAGCACCGACGGCCAACTGGCGCCCCCCATTATGGGCGCTGCCGCCTTTATCATCGCCGAATACGTTAATGTGCCTTATGTAGAGGTGATCAAAGCCGCCGCCATACCGGCCTTTGCCTCCTATGCAGCCCTTTTTTATATTACCCACATCGAGGCATCCAAGCTGGGACTAAAGGGAATACCCAGATCCGAGCTGCCCTCTTTTTTCAAGACGCTTTTTTCCGGTGCCCATTATCTGATCCCCATGGCCCTGCTCTTGTATGAATTGATCGTGGTGCGGCATTCACCGGAAATGGCCGCCTTTCATGCGATCTGGCTGTTGGCTGCCGTCATGTTGTTTCAATGGCCCATTAAAGCTTATTTTAACAAAGAGCCAGTGGGCCCGGCCATCAAGCATAGCATTAATCAGATTTTTGCCGCGCTGGCCGCCGGAGCGCGCAACATGGTTTCCGTTGCCCTGGCCACTGCCGCGGCCGGTATTATTGTCGGTGTCGTGGCACTGGGGCTCGGGCAACTGGTTACCTCCATTATCGATGTGCTGTCCATGGGAAATATTTTCCTGATGCTGGTGATTACCGCTATCGCAAGTTTGATCATCGGTATGGGACTTCCCACCACCGCCACATATATCGTCATGGCGTCCCTGACGGCGCCCGCTATTGTGAGTATCGGCGGTATGAATGATTTTATCGTACCGCTCATGGCAGCCCATCTGTTCTGTTTTTATTTCGGTATACTGGCGGACGATACGCCTCCGGTGGGGCTGGCCGCCTATGCGGCAGCGGCCATTGCCAAGTCACCGCCGATTGCCACGGGTATTCAGGGCTTTATGTATGACATTCGAACGGCAATTTTACCGTTCATGTTTATTTTTAATGCCGACCTGATCCTGCATAACATCAACAGTTGGCCCCAGGGAATTTTGATCTTTGTAATGGCCTGTATAGGCAATTTTGCCTTTGCCTCGGCGACTCAGGGATGGTTCGTGGCCCGGGTCAAAATCTGGGAAGTCCCGATTTTGCTGAGTGTTACCTTGACCCTGTTTCGGCCGGATCTGATTTCATCCTGGCTTGGAATTCCCCATGGACAGCGTTACTGGGCCTACCCCATTGGTCTGGTCATTTTCGGACTGGTTTATCTGATGCAAAGACCCCGCATTCCAAAGGATGCACCGGCTCCGGCAATCTAATATTGATGGATTTGTCAATTGACAAGGGAAAACGATATGAAACAAATTAGTAAAATTATGGTAGCCTTGGGATTCACGGATTATGCCCAGGGAACATTTGACTATGCAGTAACCCTGGCCGAAAGTCTCGATGCCGAGTTGTTTATTGCCAGTATCATCAATTCCAAGGATGTTGATGCGGTGGGGGCGATTTCTTCTCTAGGGTATGAAGTCGATGGAGAACATTACATCCGGGGTATCAAGGAAGAACGAAAAAAACTGTTGCAGGGAATCCTTGATCAATCGCCCTGTACCAGATGCAATATCCCTGTTGTTTTCAGAACAGGCCATCCCATTGAAGAGCTACTGAAACTGACGATTGAGGAAAATGCGGATTTAATTATTATGGGGGTCAAGGGTCGCACGGATCTTAAAAATATACTGATGGGTTCCGTGGCTGAAAAAATGTTTCGCAAATCGCCGGTACCTATTTTATCCTACAGGGATAAAGAGAGTTCCCGTCGGCTGCAAAAACGGATAGCCTCCTAATAAATGATGCACGGAAATAAGGGTCGCGGGAAATATTAAGTAAGGTGGGGTAAATTATTTTTTCCGCGGCCCTTACTGTTTGCCATGGTTTTGTGTGACGCTGGAAAATGGGTCGGATGTCAACCCTGATTCAGGATTTCTTTTATTTTTGTTGACAATCTTTCCAGGTTGAAAGGTTTTTGAATAAACCCGTTACAGCCCTTGTCCAGTATCTGTCTGGCTTGATCGTTAATGCTGTATCCGCTTGAAAGCAGGATCTTTACATCCGGGTTGATTTCCTTTAACCGATCAAATGTCCGGCCGCCGCTGAGTTTAGGCATGATCATATCCAGGATAATCAGCGTGAATCTGGCTGTATCCGCCTGATAAAGTTCCACGGCCTTCATGCCGTTTTTGGCGGTAATTACCTTATAGCCGAGACTTTGCAGCATCAGCGAACCCACCTCGGCCACAATATCCTCATCATCAACCAGCATGATAGTGATATCTTCTTCGGCCGATGTCCTGCCGGCAGGCTTTGTACCGGTCTCGGGTTGTGCGTCAGTGACGGGTTCTTTTATTACAGCCGGTAGAAAAATTTGAAAGGTAGTGCCAATGCCCGGTTTGCTGTCAACCTTGATAAATCCCCCATGATTGTTAATAATGCCATGGGCCGAGGCCAGGCCCAGGCCCGTCCCTCTGCCCCTTTCGCGGGTTGAAAAAAAAGGCTCGAATATTCTTTGCCGGGTCTCTTCATCCATCCCGATACCGGTGTCGCTGATGGATAGCCGGATATATCTGCCGGGCTTTACTCCGAACTGCTGAATATCTTTTTCAGTGAGAACAACATTGCAGGTTGCAAGGGAAAGCGTTCCCCCCCGGGGCATGGCCTGGGCCGAATTGATAAATAAATTCATCAGTATCAGATCGAGTTGTCCCTGGTCGGCTTCAACAATCCAGAGATCTTCCTGAAAATTTTCTTGGATCGTAATTTCCTTGCGTGTGCGACTGAACATGAGAGCAGAGCTTTTAACAACGGCGTTTATACTCAGGGGACGTGTATCATATTTTCCGCCTCCGGCAAATCCAAGCAGTTTTTTTGTCAGGTCTGCTCCATTTTTAATCAACCCGTCGATGGTAGTCAGTTTCTTGAAATGAGGATGATCTTTGTCTGTAGTAAGGAGCATGAGTGACACATTGCCCTGTATCGCCATAAGCAGATTATTAAAATCATGGGCAATGCCGCCCGCCAGAGTACCGATCGACTCCAGGCGCTGGGCCTCCTGAAGTTTTATCTGCAGATCATTTTTTTGTTTTTCAGCATGTATGCGATCGGATGTATCCCGCACCAGTCCCCTGAATCCGACAGGATTTCCCTTTTCATCTCTGATCAGGGACGCCGAAATTTCCAGGTACATGACTTTGCCGTTTTTCTGGATCCGGTAATCTTTAATGGTCGCAGGTTTCCCGTTCTTAAGTATACGGTTAAAGACCCGGTACATATTTTTTGCAGTTTCAGGGGTTGTATATTCCCTGTTATTCAGATTCAGCAATTCATTTTCGGAAAAACCGACAAGTTCACACAACGGTTCGCTGACAAATACAAAGGCGCCCGCCAGATCGACTTCAAAATATCCTTCCGTGATATGGTTGATTGTATCGCGGTATTTTTTATCAATTGTCGGCGGCTGATCTGTTTTTTGGGGGGAAGAATTTGTTTTTGTCATTGTATTGTTTTTACCTGTTAAAGATTATTTAAAATGATAACTCCACACCTTGAATTTTTTCATTGCAGACGGGACATCTTTCGTCGCGGGTCATGTTGCACCGGGCCGTATATCCCTTGCGGTCGATTACGGTTGTACCGCAGTTGCTGCAAAATGTGTCGGCCCCGTGTTTTGTAGCCACATTTCCGATATAAACATATTTAAGCCCGGCATCTTTACCGATTTCAAAGGCCGTCGTCAGGCTTTTAACCGGTGTCAAAGGGGCATCCAAAAGGCGGTAGGCCGGATGAAAGCGGCTGATATGCCATGGAGTCTCACGGCCCAGGGAATCAGCGATAAATTCGGCCAGTGATGCAATTTCATGCTTGTCATCATTCAGTCCGGGAATCAGCAGAGTAGTTACCTCGATCCAGATACCGGCGCTTCTCATATGTTTGAGTGTTTCCAGAACCGGAGCCAGCCGGGCAGAGCAGTATTTTTTATAAAATTTGTCGCTGAATGCTTTTAAATCTACATTGGCGGCATCTATGAGCCCGGTTGCCATTTCAATGGCTTCAGGCGTCATGTAGCCGTTGGTTACAAATATATTGCGCAAACCTTTTGCGTGAGCCAGCCCGGCAATTTCCAGGGCATATTCAAAAAAGATTGTCGGCTCGGTATAGGTGTAGGCAATGCTCCGGCAATGGCTTTCCACGGCCCGGGACACAATATTCCGGGGTGAAAATTTTTCTCCCATCACCAGACCGGAACGGTCGGCGGGCATTTGAGCAATATCGGCATTCTGGCAAAAGCGGCATTTAAAATTGCATCCCACCGTTGCAATGGAATAGGAGCGGCTTCCAGGCATCATATGATAAATCGGTTTTTTTTCGACAGGGTCGATGTGACCGGCAATAACTTTGCCATATACCATTGTTTCCAAGGTTCCGGACCGGTTTTCGCGAACATTGCAGATTCCACGTTTACCATCGGTTATAACACAGCGGTGATGACATAAATTGCATTGAACAGCCTTGTTTTGCAACGGTTTGTAAAGGTAAGCTTCCATGAGTTGTTATCCTGCTACGGCTTCCTGTTTTGTTTTTGTATGATATTTCAAGGCAATCGGCCGGCTTCTGAATCTGGGTACCGGCATTACAGCGATACCCATGAAAGTACCAAAAGGATTTTTTTGCACCATTTTTGATTGTTTCAGCCTGGCGAAAAAAGGATTCGTCTGATCCGGGAAATAGCAGATGCTTTGCCAGGATACCGGAACATCCCCCAGTTTGGCGCGGATCATCTGTTTTATTTCCCAGATGCTGAAGAAATGCGCGCGGTTATAGATTGTTGCGGCAAATATACCCTTGATCCGGCGCTGGATGCTCTTGATTGCATACCGGTTGAGTACTCCTAAAAATATTTTGTCGCGGGTGACCCGGAACGCTTCTTCCAGGGCCTTTTGAGGATTTTCAACAAATTCCAGTGTGGTTACCATGCAGGAATAGTTGAATTCATTGTCATCAAAGGGAAGATCCTCCGCGAATCCATGATGGAAATCAACCCGGTTTCCCATACGGTTTTTTGCAATATCAATCATATAGGGCGATGGATCAATTCCGGTTACCCGCAGCCCTGCATCAATGAGACTCATGGCACTCATGCCCGTGCCGCACCCGATGTCGAGCGCTGTTTTGCCCTTGATCGGCCGCAGCATTTCGTGCATCAGACGATTCTCCAAAGCTGCAACAGTCCTGTTACCCGGCCCGGCATACCACTTGTCATAGCTCACGGCATCGTTAAATGTAAACACATAGCCCATAATGGTTAATTTAAGAAAAAATAATATTTTTATCAAGAGAAAAACGTAACCGGCAACCGTGAACGGTTACTATAGACCGTCACATATTAAATTGCACAAGGCTAGAGGGAGGAGGCTGTATTGTAATACGCCGGCGACCGATAACGCAGTGAAGTTTAATATGTGACAGTCTATATTTATTTTTATTCACACCCCTTACTTGATTGACAAAATTATGAATTTTTTATAAGTTGACCTGAATTAAAGCTATCGGATTGTTTTGTGCAAATTTGATTATGCCCGGACTACCGGCCGGCATTTCTTAGTATTGAACCGGTGGATTGAATCGGCAGAACACAGTTTTTCTATCTTACGGCAACCAACGTGTTGGTTAACTAATTATTTTTTAAGGAGAAATTCCTGCTATGGATACACAGCAAGCCATTGTCATTAACGGTAACGAGTTTTCATTTGATCCCGGAGAAACGATACTGGATGTTGCCAGGCGTAACAATATCGATATTCCTACATTATGCTATTTAAGGGCTGCCAGTCCAACGGGCTCTTGCAGGATATGCGTTGTGGAGGTTCAGGGCGCGGATAAGCTGATGCCGGCCTGTGCTACCCCCGCATCCGGCAATATGGTTATTCAAACCGAATCACCAAGGGTAATTGAGGCCAGGAAGCTGATCATAAAACTGATGCTTTCGTCCGGTAATCATAATTGCGCAATCAGCGGACACGGGGAAGAGACCTGGACGGATTTTCAGATGCGAGTCCAAAAGGATGATGACAGCAGCGAACTATGCCCCGTCTGGGGGGACTGCCGCCTTCAGGATCTTGCCTACCGCTACCAGGTGACCGGCGACCAGGCTTTGGAAACAAAGATCGCCTATCCCATGGAAACCGCCAATCCTTTTATCATTCGTGATTTTTCAAGATGCATTCAGTGCGGCAGGTGCGTCCAGGCCTGCAATGAAGTCCAGGTAAACAATGCCATTAAATTTGGATACAGCGGTCTGCAAACAAAAATTATTGCCGGAGACGACAAGCCCCTCAAGGATTCCGATTGCGTTTTTTGCGGTGAATGTGTTCAGGTCTGTCCTGTCGGCGCCCTTGTCGAAAAGGATGCGCGGTACAAGGTACGTCCGTGGGAAACAAGCAAGGTTCGAACGACGTGCAGTTACTGCGGGGTCGGATGCCAGCTTTATCTGCATGTAAAAGACAACAAGGTTGTCAAGGTTACCGGGGTGGAAGAGGCAGCGCCGAATTACGGGAGTCTCTGTGTGAAGGGGAGATTCGGTTATGATTTTATCAACTCTCCCGAGCGCCTGACCCATCCGCTGATCAAGGAGAATGGTGAATTCCGGGACGCTACATGGGACGAAGCCCTTGATTATGTGGCCGGGAAACTACAGAGTATAGTAGATGAACATGGCGCCGACAGCCTCGGTTTTTTAACTTCGGCCAGGGTTACAAATGAAGAGAATTATATTGCCCAGAAATTTGTAAGGGCGGTGCTTAAAACCAATAATATCGATCACTGCGCCCGCCTCTGACATTCTTCCACCGTGGCCGGTCTGGCCGCAGCTTTTGGAAGTGGTTCAATGACAAATACCATCGGAGATATTGAGCAGGCGGATTTGATCCTGATTGTCGGTTCAAACACCACTGAAAACCATCCGGTACTTTCCGCTTTTGTAAAAAGGGCGGTAACCTTCAGGGGAGCAAAATTAATCGTTCTGGATCCGCGGCGAATCAAGATAACCGATTTTGCCCATCGGCATATCCGGCCGAACCTGGGAACCGACGTTGCCTGGATCAACGGCATGATGCATGTGATTATAAAAGAGGGCCTTTACGACAAGTCTTTTGTGGAAAACCGCACGGAGGGATTTGAAGAATTAAAGTTGATCGTTGAAAAATATACACCGGAATTCGTGGAAGGTATTACCGGAATCCCATCACATCAGCTTGAAGAAGCCGCCAGAATGTATGCCGATGCCAATGCGGCCAGTATTCTTTACTGCATGGGCATTACCCAGCATACTACCGGTACCGATAATGTAAAATCCCTGGCCAATCTGTCCATGCTCTGCGGCAATTTAGGTATTCCCGGAGGCGGCGTTAATCCGCTGCGGGGCCAGAATAACGTCCAGGGGGCCTGCGACATGGGAGGTTTGCCCAATGTGGTGACCGGGTACCAGCCGGTGGCTGATCTTGCCGTTGCAAAAAAAATGGAAAAGGCATGGGGTGTTACAGGTCTTCCGACAATGCCGGGGCTGCAGGTCACTCAAATGATTCCCAAAGCCCTTGATGGTGAACTGAAGGCACTTTATATTGTAGGGGAAAATCCCCTGGTTTCCGATCCCGACCTGAATCATGCGGAAAAGGCCTTTCAAAATCTTGATTTTATGGTGGTACAGGATATCTTTATGACGGAAACCACCAGGCAGGCCGATGTTGTGCTGCCGGCCTCCTGTTTTGCCGAAAAGCAGGGCACTTTTACCAATACGGAAAGGCGGGTCCAGCGGGTACGCAAAGCCATTGATGCCCCGGGTGACGCAAGAGAAGACTGGCGGATTATCTGCGATCTGTCCTCCCGTATGGGCTATGAGATGTCGTATGAAAATGCCGGTGAGATAATGGCGGAAATCGCCGAAGTCACCCCCTCGTATGGAGGAATCGACTATGACCGGATTGAAAATGAGGGAATTCACTGGCCCTGTCCCGCTGCCGAACATCCGGGTACACCGATTCTGCATACCGAGCAGTTTACCAGGGGCAGGGGATTGTTTCATGCAATAGAATGGATTCCTCCGGCTGAAACACCCGATAAAGAGTATCCACTTTACCTGACCACCGGCCGGCTCCTTTACCATTACCACACCGGCACCATGACTCGGAAATCAGATGGGCTCAATAACAGGGCACCAGAGTCTTTTGTGGAGATCTCCCTGCCGGATGCCAAAAAGCATGACCTGCAAGATGGCGCAATGGTAAATATAAAATCACGGCGGGGCAGTATCGACGTCCGGGTAAAAATATCGGATCGGGCCGTTGACGGTACTGTATTTATTCCATTTCATTTTGCCGAAAGAGCGGCCAACCGGTTGACCCATGCGGCCCTGGATCCTGTTTCGGGAATACCGGAATTTAAGGTCTGTGCAGTGAAGCTGGAGAGGGTCGGCGGGTGAGTCGTAACCGCCTTTTATCGCACATTTACCGCATTTCAGGCAGGCCCGGCAGACATATACACGGTTCAACCTTATCAGCCGCTAGGCCTTACAAAATCCTGTCTGTCAGGGATAGCATGGACCGGGGAAGAGAATCCGTGTTGCTCTTTTCCCCCGGGACTGCCTGAAATATACGGAACCGGCATTTTAAAAAATCAGCCGGTATAATACCCTCAAATCGGCAGATGCAGCCATGCAAACACCCCGATCATCTTCAGTCCCATGTAAAACATCACCACGATAAAAAGGTATTTGAGCTGCTTGCCCGGCAGCAG
>NBLJ01000009.1 GCA_002084545.1 Desulfobacteraceae bacterium 4572_123
TTGAGTCATCTTTTTCTATCTGATCTAAACGGTTACTGACAAATGATAAAAAACTTGACTTCCAGTTTTCTGAATCTATAAACGTAGTTTGAACTGCTACTGCCATGGGAGTTCCTTTTTAAAATAAATTTAAGGTCTATTACCCATGACATAGTATTTTAGATGGCAATTATTGTTTAATCGGGTTAGCGCTCGTTATCGGTAGTTATAAGGAATTAAAAATGATTTTAAAAAATATTGCTCCTATTTTCATAGATTTTCATAGATTTCCAGTAAAATTTAGATAATACTACTCTCTGGGGAGAAACAGGTAATACTCCCGTCTCGAATTGGGACAGCTACTCCAATTGGGAAAAGGATGCGTCCCGGGAGCTGCTTACCCGGGCCAACACCCTCTGGAAGCAGCGCCTGCAGGACGCACCCGATACGTTTCTGGATGTTACAATAGATCGGGACTTGAGGCAATTCATCCGATTGCACCAATAAGCATTTAGCAGTCCTGAGTATTGTTCCATGCAAACGAATCGATTTGCCTTCTATCCGCGCCGGCTATTTTTCTTGCTGATTACGGCCGGGCAATCCTATTTTTAATTAGACAGGTTAAGGTGATGCCTCTTCTCCTTCTCCGGATAATGCCCACTACTGTGTCAAACGGCGGTTTGATTTTAGTTGCCAGCATTGCTTTTTTAGTAATTTTCTGTTGGCCGGGCTTTGCGGGTGAGGGGGACACCTGGTTTGATGAATATGGGTGCGTGAAATACGCAAGTTGATGGATTCGGGCCTCCAGACCGGCTGTCAACCGTTTGCTTGATAAACTTTTGATCTGTTTTAATGAACCCGAAACAATCTGTCCTATAACAGACATGCGGATGAAACCGGATGGCGTGATAGAGAACGACTGCATACAGATCGTAAAAAATTAGGCGAAAAGGTCTTTCAAAGACGTCTGAAAAAGAGATTGGACAACCTCTTGGGCTTGGCCTAATCCGAATGATGTTTTACTCACCATTTATGTGACTTGCAGGTTACGTGGACAGCTCCCCTCATTTCAACCGTTTTTTAAGCACCTGGTTGACCAGTTTCGGATTGGCCCTGCCCTTTGTCTCCTTCATCACCTGCCCGACAAAAAAACCCATAAGCCTGGTTTTACCGTTTTGAAAGGCGGCGACCTCGTCCGGGCAGCGTTCCAGGATTTTTACAACAATCTCCTCGATGGCGCTGCTGTCGCTGACCTGGTATCCAGTTGCTTACAGGTTTGGGGCTTGGGAAATGCGTCAGGCAGGATTCAAAATAATCGGCCAGCGCGCGGGAGGATGTCAGTCTCGCTGCATCCTCGCCCGGCAGTTTGTAATCTTTGATGAAACGGGCCTGTTTTGCCGCCGGCAGTTCTGGCAGGGCCTTTTTGACATCTGCAACCCATTTTTCATCGACGACCAGGGGCAGAAGATCGGGATCAGGGAAATAGCGGTAATCGTGGGCCTCTTCCTTGCCGCGCATGGCTCCGGTGCGGTTTTTTTCAGGATTCCACAATCGAGTCTCCTGAACCACATTGCCGCCTTCCATGATAAGCTCTTTCTGGCGGCCTATTTCATAATACAGGGCCTTTTCCACATTTTTAAATGAGTTGAGATTCTTTATTTCGGCACGGGTGCCAAAGGGTATGGTTCCTTTGGGCCGGATCGAAACATTGGCATCGCACCGGAAACTGCCCTCTTCCATGTTGCCGTCGCAAATACCCAGATAACGCACAATCGATCGCAGGGAGCGCAGATATTCTCCGGCTTCTTCGGGGGTGCGCATGTCCGGTTCGCTCACGATTTCCATAAGCGGCACACCCGTGCGGTTCAAGTCTACCCGGCTCACAGGCCGGCCCGGGTCATGAATCAGTTTGCCGGCATCTTCTTCCATGTGAATGCGGGTAATGCCGATGCGTTTGGATTTTTCGCCGGCTTTGATATCGATGTGACCGAATTCTGCAATGGGCAGTTCGTACTGTGATATCTGGTAGCCTTTGGGCAGGTCCGGGTAAAAATAGTTTTTCCGGGCCCAGCGGCTTTCCCCTGCTATTTTGCAACTGGTGGCAAGGGCCATGCGGATGGTATATTCCACCACTTTTTTATTTAATACAGGCAGTACGCCGGGCATGCCCAGGCACACCGGGCAGACGTGGGTATTGGGCGGTGCGCCGAAGGATGTGGAGCAACCGCAGAATATTTTGGTTTTCGTCTTTAACTGGGCATGTACCTCCAGCCCGATTACCGGTTCAAATTCCATGGTTCATTTCTCATTGAATAGGAGCTGTCTGTTGCCGATCCTGGTTATGACAATGTGTTGAGCAAGTGGCCATTCTGGTACAATCAGGGATAATTAGTCAAGGCATAATTTGATAACAATGCCCGTACCGGTATTTTTTTTATGGGGAACAGTTCTGTTCTAACCGCGGATATACAAGGGAAGCCTTTTATGGGATGATTTTGTTTTGACAAAATTTGGAGTAAATGGTTATAGAATCTGCTGATAAAAGTCGTTTTGTAATAGACCAATTGTGACTTTATATTTTTGTCTGCCGTTGGCCAAAGCGGCGGCAAGCAGGTTTTATGTCGAAATATGACAGCTATACGAGGTGCCGATGGATTTTTTTCTATGCGTTATAGGAATGGTAATGATTGTGGAAGGGTTACCCTATTTTGCTTTTCCGGATAAAATGAAAGACTGGATTCAGAAAATTCTTGAACTGCAGGATGGGGCTTTGAGGCGTTTTGGCCTGGTATTGATGGGCGTCGGTCTTTTTTTTGTCTATATGGGGAAAAAATAAAATAATTCATGTACTCTCTAAACGACTACAGCTATAACCTTCCGGAGTCGCTCATAGCTCAAAAACCCGCTGACCGGCGGGACCGGTCAAAATTGCTGTTATTAAACCGGGAAACCGGAGATGTGGCTCATCACGATTTCGGCGATATTACCGATTTTTTACGGCCCAACGACCTTCTGGTCATCAACAATACGGAAGTCATTCCCGGCCGCTTAATAGGCCGCAAGGAAACCGGGGGAAGAGCCGAGGTGCTCATTCTTGATTATGCCGGCGGACGTCAAACCCTGGCCAGAACCGGTGAATTTGTATGCAGTTGCCTGGTTAATGCCTCCAAACGTCCAAAGTCCGGTTCGTCAATAATTTTTGACGGAGGGCTGTCAGCCAGAGTGATGGCTTTTAAAGATGGCGTCTATGAGGTGCGCTTCGTCTGCGAAGATGATTTTGAGACGCACATGTACCGGATCGGCAGGATTCCGCTGCCGCCCTACATCAAACGGGAGGATAACGGGACAATGGAAGATGACAGGGCCGCATACCAGACCGTCTATGCGTCCCGGAAGGGCGCAATTGCAGCCCCCACGGCAGGGCTCCATTTTACCCCGGCTCTGATCGATAAAATTAAATCCAAAGGAGTTGAACTGGTCCCCATAACCCTGCATGTAGGTTATGGTACGTTCCTGCCTGTCAGGGTCGATGATGTGCGCGATCATGTCATGCATTCCGAGCGGTATTTTATATCCGACGATGCGGCGCATAAAATCAACCGGGCCAAAGCAGAAGGACGCCGTATCATTGCAGTTGGAACAACCAGCGTGCGAACCCTCGAATATGTTGCAAGGGATAGCGGCGAGATTGCCCCGGGCGCGGGTCAGTGTGATCTGTTTATTTATCCCGGATACAAATTCAAAATTCTCGATGCCATGCTCACCAATTTTCACCTGCCCTGTTCCACACTGCTCATGCTCGTGTCGGCTTTTGCAGGACGGGAGAACGTGTTGCAGGCGTATCGGCAGGCCATTGAAAAACAGTACCGTTTTTACAGTTACGGAGATGGGATGTTTATAGGGTAGATTGATGCTTCAATTTAAAGAAATTGCAAAATCAGACAAAACAAGAGCCAGGGCCGGAGAGTTTCACCTGGTGCATGGTGTGATCAAAACGCCGGTATTCATGCCGGTGGGAACCCTTGCTTCGGTAAAATCAATTTCGCCTGAAGAGCTTATTGAATGCGGCGCACAGATCATTCTGGGCAATACCTACCATTTAAATCTGCGGCCGGGCTGTGACGTCATTGAAAAATTTTCCGGGCTGCACGGATTCATGAACTGGAAAAAGCCGATTTTGACCGACAGCGGCGGGTTCCAGATTTTTTCGCTGGCAAAACTGGCTAAAATCACAGAGGAAGGTGCTGCCTTCCAGTCGCATATAGACGGGTCACGGCACCTGCTGTCTCCGGAACGGGCTGTTGATATTCAAGCCTGTCTTGATTCGGATATCATGATGTGCCTGGACCAGTGCATCCAGTATCCGGCCGATTGGCAGGAAGCCGGGGATGCTCTTGAACTGACCACCCGGTGGGCGAAAAGATGCCGGGATCACTGGGAGGAGACAACGAAGCGGAAAAACGCGCTTTTCGGCATTGTGCAGGGCGGCATGCACAAGGATCTTCGCAGCCTGTCGGCGCATGCGCTGGCCGATCTTGATTTTCCAGGGTATGCCGTTGGCGGCCTGAGTGTGGGGGAGCCCAAGGATATCATGTATGAGATGGCCCGTCACACACTGCCGCTGCTGCCGGATAATAAACCCAAATATATCATGGGGGTCGGCACCCCCGAAGATCTGGTGGAACTGGTCGCCCTGGGCGCGGATATGTTTGACTGTGTTCTGCCCAGCCGAAATGCCCGCAACGGTCAGTTGATCACATCCTGCGGGAATGTCAATATTTCCAATGCGCGGCTCAGGCATGATACTGATCCCATTGATCCTCAATGCACCTGCTATACCTGCCGAAACTACTCTGCCGCCTACCTGAGCCACCTTTATAGAACCAAAGAATTACTTGCATATCGATTAAATACAATTCATAATATACATTATTTTATTTCACTTATGACTACCATTCGATCGGCTGTTGTAAAAGGTGAATTTGAAGGTTTCAGAAAAAAATTTTATGCTGAAAGGGCTGGTGGCAGGTAGACCTAAAGGAGAAAAAAGATGAAAAAAAAAGTAGAGGCCATTCTGAACCTGGTTCGTCCGGCACTTCAGGCGGACGGCGGGGATGTGGAGCTGGTTGATGTGGAAAACGGAGTTGTAAAGGTGCGCCTGCAGGGGGCCTGTGCCGGATGCCCCATGTCGCAGATGACCCTTAAAAATGGAATAGAAAGAATATTAAAAGAAAAAATTCCCGCTGTAAAGTCGGTGGAGGGAGTTTAAAAGGAAGCATGCCATGACCATTGCCGGAAATATTGAAACTATTTTAGTAAAATCATCCTGGATACGTAAGATGTTCGAAGAGGGAGGGCGCCTTAAAGCCCAGCACGGCCCCGGGAATGTATATGACTTCAGTCTGGGCAACCCCAACCTGCCGCCGCCGGACAGGTTTAAGGATGCCCTGCAGGAGACCGTGGCGGACTGTGGATCGGGAGATCACGGCTATATGCCCAATGTAGGTTATCCTCGGGTGCGCCGGTCGATTGCCGGGCACTTGTCAACAGAACAGCAGATCTCGATTTCCGCAGATGAGGTGATTATGACCTGCGGGGCCGCGGGCGGTTTGAATGTGGTTTTAAAAACCATTCTGGATCCAGGAGATGAGATCCTGACGCCGATACCCTGCTTTGTGGAATACGGATTTTATGCGGCCAATCACGGCGGGATTTTGAAAACCGTGCCGGCTAATTCCGATTTTACCCTTGATCTGGATGCCATCGAAAAGGCTATTACACCAAAAACCAAGGGCATGATTATCAATTCACCCAACAACCCCACCGGTCAGGTCTATTCAGAGGAAAGTCTGAAAAAACTCGGAGCGCTGCTTGCTGAAAAAGGCAGACAGACAGGCCGAACCATCTATCTGATATCCGATGAACCCTATCGAAAGATCGTTTTTGACGGCAAGTCCGTTCCATCGGTTTTGAATGCATACCCGGAGAGCATGGTGGTGACCTCCTATTCCAAGGATCTGTCCATTCCCGGCGAGCGTCTCGGGTATATTGCCGTCAATCCGGAGGCCGCGTTCAGAGAGCAGCTCCTGGCAGGCATGGCTCTTTGCAACCGGATATTAGGGTTTGTCAATGCGCCTGCCCTGATGCAGCGTGTAGTGGCTCGTCTGCAGGGGGAAAGTGTTGATATCGGCGCCTATGCCCGGAAAAGGGACCTGTTATGCGATGATCTTGCCGATTGCGGCTATAAATTTATCAAGCCCGCCGGTGCATTTTACCTGTTTCCTGAAACACCCATTGATGACGATGTCAAATTTGTCCAGGCGTTACAGGAAGAGATGATCCTGGCGGTTCCTGGCAGCGGTTTTAAATGCCCCGGCCATTTCCGGATCGCATTTTGCGTGGATGACGCAACGATTACCGGATCGATACCGGGGTTTCGGAGGGTTATGGAAAAATTTATTAAGAAGGAGACCAAATGAAAGTTCTGAAAATAGATCATCTTGGAATTGCCGTTAACAGCGTTAATGAAGGAAAAAAATTCTGGTCTGATATTCTGGGCCTTAATTTTACCGGAAGTGAAACTGTTGCCGAGCAAAAGGTGACCACGGCATTTTTCCCGGTTGGAGAGGGTGAGGTGGAGCTTCTTGAATCAACGGCTCCCGACGGCCCGATTGCAAAATATATCGATAAAAAAGGAACCGGTATTCAGCATGTGGCCTTTCGTGTGGAAAATATTGAGGAAGCTCTGGCTGAACTTAAGGGAAAAGGGGTAAAACTCATTGATCAAAAGCCCAGAATCGGGGCCGGCGGAGCAAAGATAGCCTTTTTGCATCCCAAGGCAACCGGCGGTGTTCTGGTTGAGTTGTGTGAAAGATAGAGCGGTGGTTTTTTCAATACAATAGAGTGATATCCCGGGCAACAACCTGCGAAAAAAGGAGCAAAATATGGCAAAGTATTCTGATCGGCGGCAATGGAAAGATCTGGCGGTAAAACAGTTAAGAGGTCGACCCCTTGAGGAGCTTGACTGGGAAACCCCCGAGGGAATCCGGGTAAAGCCGCTGTATACAGCCGAAGATCTTGAAGGCCTGGAGCACATTAATACGCTTCCCGGTTTTGCTCCCTATACACGAGGCCCCATGGCCACCATGTATGCGGGACGTCCCTGGACGATCCGGCAGTATGCCGGTTTTTCAACGGCCAAGGAGTCCAATGCATTTTACCGGCGCAATTTGGCTGCCGGCCAGAAAGGGCTTTCCGTGGCCTTTGATCTGGCGACCCACAGGGGCTATGATTCGGATCACCCCCGGGTGGTGGGCGATATAGGCAAGGCCGGGGTGGCCATCGATTCGGTGGAGGATATGAAGATCCTGTTTGACGAGATACCGCTGGATAAAATGTCGGTATCCATGACCATGAACGGTGCCGTGCTGCCGATTATTGCCGGCTACATCGTTGCGGCCGAGGAACAGGGAGTCAAACACGAACAGCTCACCGGAACCATTCAGAATGATATTTTAAAAGAGTATCTCACCCGCAATACCTATATCTATCCGCCGACGCCCTCCATGCGCATCGTATCGGACATTATCGGCTATTGTTCAAAGAATATGCCGAAGTTCAATACCGTAAGCATCAGCGGTTATCACATGATGGAGGCCGGGGCCAACAGCGTTCTGCAGACCGCTTTTACCCTGGCCGACGGACTTGAGTATGTCCGGGCCGCTTTAAGCGCGGGCATGGATATCGATACCTTTGCCCCGCGTCTCTCCTTTTTCTTTGGAGTGGGTATGAATTTTTTCATGGAGATCGCCATGCTGCGGGCCGCCCGTTTCCTGTGGCATGAACTGATCAGCCCCTTTAACCCCAAAAATCCGAAATCCACCATGCTGCGGACTCATTGCCAGACGTCCGGGTGGAGTCTTACCGAACAGGATCCTTACAACAATATTATCCGTACAACGCTGGAGTGTTTGTCTGCGACGCTGGGCGGAACCCAGTCCCTGCATACCAATTCATTTGACGAGGCAGTGGGGCTGCCCACTGATTTTTCGGCCCGCATTGCCCGGAATACCCAGATTATCGTACAGGAGGAATCCCAGATATGCCATGTGGCGGATCCCCTGGGCGGATCATACTATATCGAGGCCCTTACCGGCGGTATCATTACAGAAGCCCGCAGGATCATCAGCGAGGTGGAAGAGCTGGGCGGCATGGCCAAGGCCATTGAAACCGGCATGCCTAAAATGCGCATCGAAGAATCCGCTGCCCGTAAACAGGCCCGCATCGATCAGGGACTGGATGTGATTGTCGGGGTCAATAAGCACCGGATCGAAGAGGAGCCCTTAAAAGACCTGAGGGAAGTTTCCGAAACAGTGCGCGATGAACAGATTCGGCGGTTAAAGAAGATCAAGGCCGAGCGTGACGAGCATGCGGTCAATGACGCCCTCGCGGCAGTTACCCGGGCCGCGGAATCAGGCGGCAACCTGCTTGAGGTCTGCCTGCCCGCTGTCAGGGCCCGGGCCACGGTTGGCGAAATATCCGATGCCATGGAAAAGATTTTCGGCCGGTATGTCGCGACCACCCAGTGTATTTCCGGCGTGTATGCCTCGGAATACCATGACAGTGAGGTGATCAGCGCCATTCGCAAGCGCACTGACGCATTTCTGGAAAAACAGGGGCGCAGGCCCAGAATGCTGGTTACCAAGATGGGGCAGGACGGCCATGACCGGGGCATCAAGGTGGTGGCCACGGCCTATGCGGATCTGGGGTTTGACGTGGATATAAGCCCCATGTTTCAGACTCCTGCCGAGGCGGCCCGGATGGCGATTGAAAACGATGTGCACCTGGTAGGGGTTTCAAGCCTGGCCGCCGGGCATAAATCCCTGATTCCGCAGCTGATTGAAGAGCTTGAAAAAGAGGGTGGCGAGGATATCAGGGTCATTGCCGGCGGCGTGATTCCGCCGGGCGATTATGATTTTCTATATAAGGCCGGAGTAGTGGGCATTTTCGGCCCCGGGACATCCATAACGGAATCCGCCAACCAGGTGATGAACGTGCTGGAAGGGGTAAATTGAACTAACAGACTATGATATCAGATGATCCACAATATTATATAGATGGTGTTCGGCAGGCCAACCGCAGGATTCTTGCCAAAACCATTACTTTGATCGAAAGCGCTCATCCGGCCCATCGTGACCTGGCCCGGACCATTATGGAACGGCTGCTGCCCGATACGGGCAGGGCAGTTCGTCTGGGTATTACCGGCGTTCCCGGGGTGGGCAAAAGTACATTTGTCGAGAGTTTCGGCATGATGCTGGTTGAAGACGGACATAAAGTTGCCGTGCTGGCCGTGGATCCCAGCAGTACCCGAAGCGGCGGCAGCATCATGGCCGATAAAACCCGCATGGAACATCTGGCTGTGGAGCAGAATGCTTTTATCCGGCCTTCGCCGGCCGGCACTACCCTGGGCGGTGTGGCCCGCAAAACCAGGGAAACCCTTCTGATTTGCGAGGCTGCCGGTTTTGACGTTATTATAGTTGAAACCGTGGGCGTAGGGCAGTCGGAGACCACAGTGGCTTCCATGGTCGATTTTTTTCTGGTGCTCATGCTGGCCGGAGCCGGCGATGAACTGCAGGGCATCAAGAGGGGAGTGCTGGAACTTGCGGATGCCGTTGCCATCAACAAGGCGGACGGAAACAATATCGAAAAGGCCCGCAAGGCCAGAAGGCTGTATGAAAATGCCCTGCATCTGTTGAATCCGGTTTCTTCCAACTGGAGCCCGCCGGTTGTGACCTGCAGTGCCTTGACCGTCGAAGGCATCCGGGAAATCTGGCAAAAGATAATGTCGCACAGGGATATTTTTGAAAAAAGCGGTGAACTGCAGTTAAAAAGAAGGACGCAGGCCCTGGACTGGATGTGGTCCATGGTGGAAGAGGAACTTAAATATCGCTTTTATTCGGCACCTGCGATTAAAGAATCTCTTCCCGGAATAATTCGAAAGGTTGAAAAGGGAATTTTATCGCCCGCGATTGCAGCCGGCGAACTTCTTTTTTCACTTGACAATAAAAGCAATAACGACTGTAATTGCTGAAAATTTTCTATAATTATTTTCAGTGAACCCTGACACCATCAGTGGTGTCGTCAGGCTGGAAACGGGAAAGGAATCAAGTAATGGGTATCGTGCAGGATAAAATCAATGCGCTCAAGGAGCGCGAGGCAAAAATTCTTCAGATGGGCGGTGAAAAAGCGGTTGCCAGACACAAGAAAAAAGGCAAGCTGACCGCCCGCGAACGTTTGAACTGCCTGTTTGATGAGGGTACTTTTCGGGAAATAGACATGTTTGTGACCCATCGGTGTGCGAATTTCGAAATGGAAAACAAGGAAATCGCAGCGGATGGAGTAATCACGGGGCATGGCCTGGTGGACGGACGGCCGGTATTTGCATATGCGCAGGATTTTACATCCAGGGCCGGCAGCCTTGGGGAAATGCAGGCTAAAAAAATTTGCAAGATTATGGATCTGGCCCTCAAGGCCGGTGTTCCGTTTGTGGGAATGAACGATTCAGGCGGCGCCAGGATACAGGAAGGGGTGGATGCACTTTCCGGATACGGTCAGATTTTTTTCCGCAATTCGGCCGCCTCCGGCGTGATTCCGCAGATTTCAGCCATCATGGGGCCCACGGCCGGAGGGGCGGTGTATTCACCGGCCATGACCGACTGGGTTTTTATGGTAAAAAACAGCAGTTATATGTTTATTACCGGGCCGGAAGTGATCAAGTCCGTAACCGGCGAGGAGATCACTTTTGAAGATCTGGGCGGTGCCATGGCTCATAACACCAAAAGCGGTGTTGCTCATTTTGCTTGCGAGAGCGATGAAGACGCTATCGCCGAGATGAAAAAACTTTTGAGTTATCTGCCCTCCAACAACATGGAGGATCCGCCCGCAATCGATACCGGTGATGACCCGGCCCGGATTGATCCGGCCCTGGACAGCATTATCCCGGACAATCCCAACCAGTCCTACGATATCAAGGATGTGATCAGGTCGATTGTGGATAACGGTGAATTTTTTGAACCGCATCTCTATTTTGCACCAAATATCGTGATCTGTTTTGCCAGGCTCAACGGCCGCAGCATCGGTATTATTGCCAATCAGCCCAACAATCTGGCAGGGTGTCTGGATATCGACGCATCGGATAAGGCCACCCGGTTTATCCGCTTCTGTGATTCTTTTAATATCCCCATGCTGACCATTGCCGATGTGCCGGGCTATCTGCCGGGAAGCAATCAGGAATGGGGCGGTATTATCCGTCACGGTGCCAAACTTCTCTGGTGTTATTCCGAAGCCACCGTACCCAAGCTGCTGCTGGTGACCCGGAAGGATTACGGCGGATCCTATCTGGCCATGTGTTCCAAGGACCTGGGCGCCGATATGGCATTTGCCTGGCCAACGGCCCAGATTGCGGTAATGGGTGCCGCGGGTGCCGCCAATATTATTCATCGCAGGGAGATAAAGGCCGCCGATGATCCGGTTGCCGCGCGCAAGGAAAAAATAGCAGAATATGAAGATCTGTTTTCCAATCCTTATTGCGCAGCGGCCCGCGGGTATATTGATGCTGTTATCGTCCCCAGTGAGACCCGGCCCCGTTTAATTGATGCACTCGAGGTGATGTGCAGTAAGAGAGAGATGCGGCCGCCCAAAAAACACGGCAACATACCCGTGTAATTGTAGGGCAACTTATATAATCGAAAATTGAATAATGAAGGCATTCTATCAATTTTCAATTTTCACTATTCAATTATTTAAAATGGTGAACAGATGGAAGAAAATAAAAAAATGGTTGCCGCAATTTCAGCGGTGATGTCTTATATCAGTCAGGAACAGTCTATGACGGTCGAGGCCGGAGATGCTGCCGGCGGGCAGGTTCCGGGATTTTCGGCACCGGCCGCCCCGGTAAAGATGTGGGGTTTGAGCGGCCGTCTGGCCCGGATGCAGATGCGCAACCAGATGCAGTTGAAAAGCTTTCACGGGGCCAGGCTTAGATAATATTTTGTTCATTAACGTTTTTATAAAATAGAGATTGAAGACTGATGATATCATAAAATATCAGCGGCGGTCTTTAATCGAGCCAAGGAGACCTTTGTATGAGTGATCACAACCAGGTAAACATGACAAGTATGAATTATGACAAAGACCGACCGGCGGCAGCGAATCCGGTCAAGATAGAGGATTTAACCCTGCGCGACGGCCACCAGTCCCTGTTTGCCACCCGGGGTAGAACCGAAGATATGATTCCCGTGGCAGAAAAGATGGATGAGGTCGGTTTCTGGGCCACGGAAACATGGGGTGGCGCCACCTTTGATACCATGCACCGGTTTTTAAATGAAGATCCCTGGGAGCGTATTCGTACATTAAAACGGTATATGAAAAAAACTCCTTTTTCCATGCTGCTTCGAGCGCAGAACCTGGTAGGATACCGCAATTATGCCGATGATGTGGCCCGGGCCTTTGTGGACAGGGCCGCCGCCAACGGCATGGATATTTTCAGGACCTTTGATGCCCTGAACGATTATCGTAATTTCGAGACGGTGGTACCGGTCATCAAGGAGTGCGGTAAACATTTTCAGGGCTGTATCTGCTATACCATGACCGAGCCGCGCATGGGCGGAGAAGTATATAACCTGGAGTATTATGTCCAGAAGGGCAAGGACCTGGAGGCCATGGGCGCAGACAGTATCTGTATTAAGGATATGGCCGGTCTGATATCCCCTTATGATGCGTATGCCATTGTCAAGGCTCTTAAAGCAGCGGTCAAGGCCCCGATACATCTGCACAGTCATTTCACATCGGGCATGGCCTCCATGAGCCACCTGAAAGCCATCGAAGCGGGCGTGGATATTATCGATACCTGCATGTCGCCCTATGCCTACCGCACGTCACATCCGGCCATTGAGCCCCTGGTTATGACCCTTCTGGGCACCGACCGCGACACCGGCTTTGATATCCGGCACCTGGCGGATATTAATGAAATTCTCGAAAAAGATATTCTACCCAAATACCGGCATTTGCTGGATGACACCAAAATTTCGATTATCGACATCAATGTGCTGTTGCACCAGACACCGGGAGGGATGCTCTCCAACCTGGTGAATCAGCTGCGGCAGATGGACGCCCTGGACAAACTTGATGCAGTGTATGCCGAGCTGCCGAAAGTTAGAAAGGATCTTGGACAGATACCACTGGTTACCCCCACCAGCCAGATCGTTGGCATTCAAACGGTGAACAACGTGCTGTTTGATGATGAAAACGAACGCTACAAGATGATCACGGGACAGGTCAAGGATTTGTGCTACGGTCTCTACGGCAAGACTGCCGTGCCGATCAATAAAGAAGTTCAGGAAAAGGCATTAAAAGGATATGAACGCGGGGAAAAGCCGATTACCTGCCGGCCGGCGGAGGTACTGGAGCCTGAGCTGGCAAAGGCTCAGGAAGATGTCAAAGGCCTGGCAGTGGATCTGGACGATGAGCTGATCTACGCGCTTTACCCGGTAACCGGTAAAAAATTCCTGAAATGGAAATACGGGAAAGAAGAACCCCCGGCAGAGGTAAAGGCCAAAACCATGGAAGAGGCCCTGGCCGAGCAGGCCCTCGTTAAAAAGGCTCTGGCCGGCGAACTGGTTGAAAAGAGAGCTAAGGACGTTCCGGAGAAGAGTGAAAACCTGCGTAAATTTAACGTGTTTGTGGATGATGAATATTTTGAAGTTGGTGTTGACTCGACCGATGGAACTCCCATGGTCAACTATGTGCAGCCCCAAGCTGCCGCACCGGCCATGGCACCACCACCACCTGCTGTTCCCGCACCTGCCGCCCCTGCCCCGGCCGCCGCTCCAGCCCCGGCTGTTGCTCCAGCTCCAGCCCCGGCCTCGGATGCTCATGGCACGTCCCTTAACGCTCCCATGCCCGGTATGATTGTAAAATATACAAAACAGGTGGGTGATTCGGTAAGTAAGGGAGATACGGTTGTTGTGCTGGAAGCCATGAAGATGGAAAATGCCCTGCCGGCACCGGTGGACGGTACTGTCAAGGCCATTAATTTTGCCAGTGGCGACAGTGTTGCAAAAGATGCGGTGTTGTGCGTCATCGGATAGGTAATCAGCAGGAGAAAAATTCATGAAAATCCATGAATATCAAGCCAAGGCATTGTTCCGGAAATATAATGTCCCGGTTCCCGAGGGCGGGGTTGCCTTCAGTTCCGCGGAAGCAGAGAAAAAGGCCGGGGCTTTAGGTAAATTCCCCGTGGTTGTCAAGGCTCAGATTCATGCCGGTGGCCGCGGCAAGGGCGGTGGTGTCAAACTGGCCCGTTCCACTGAAGAGGTGGGACGCCTGGCGGAAGAAATCCTGGGCATGACGCTGGTTACGCATCAGACCGGCCCCGAAGGCCGCCTGGTCCGTAAAATTCTGGTGGAGCAGGGACTCAATATAGTCAAAGAACTTTATTTGAGCATCCTGCCGGATCGCGCCACGGCAGCCCATGTTATCATGGCCAGCGAAGCCGGCGGCATGGATATCGAAGCCGTGGCCGCCGAAACACCTGAAAAAATCATCCGGGTGCACGTTGACCCGCTGCTTGGCATTCAACCCTATCACTGCCGTAAAGTGGCATTCGGGCTGAATATCCCGGCCCCTGCCATGACGTCTTTTGTTCGGCTGCTTGCCGGATTGTACAAAATGTTTGCTGATTATGACTGCTCGCTGGTGGAAATCAATCCCCTGGTGCTTACGGCTGAAGACCGGGTGATTGCCCTGGATGCAAAAGTGGATGTGGACGGCAATGCTCTGTACCGGCATAAGGATATTATGGAATACAGGGACCAGGATGAGGAAGATCCGCTGGAACTCGAAGCTTCAAAGTATAATCTGAATTACATCAATCTGGGCGGCAGCGGTAATATCGGTAATATGGTAAACGGTGCCGGACTTGCCATGGCCACCATGGATATTATCAAGCTCGCCGGTGCGGAACCGGCTAATTTTCTGGATGTGGGGGGTGGTGCCGATGCGGAGATGGTTGAAAACGGATTTCGGATTATTCGCAGTGATCCTAATGTGAAAGGCATTCTGATCAATATCTTCGGCGGCATCCTGCGTTGTGACGTGCTGGCCGAAGGTGTGGTGCAGGCGGCTCGAAAAACAGGGCTCAATGTCCCGGTGGTGGTACGTATGGAAGGAACCAACGTCGAGGAGGGGCGCCGGATTCTGGCCGAATCAGGTCTTAGCCTGATTACGGCAACAGACCTGAAAGATGCAGCCGAAAAAATTGCCGAAATTGCGGGCATCCACTCAACCATTTAACGAGGTTTGAAATGAGTATTTTTGTTGATAAGAATACACGCCTGCTGGTTCAGGGGATAACCGGAAAAGAAGGCCGGTTCCATACGCGCCAGTGTATTGGCTATGGTACGCAGGTTGTGGCCGGGGTTACGCCGGGGAAAGCCGGCCGGAAGATGGATGATGTGCCGGTGTTTAATACGGTGACCGATGCCGTGGCTGTTACCCGTGCCGACTGCAGTATGATTTTCGTGCCGCCGCCGTTTGCCGCTGATGCAATCATGGAGGCGGCTGATGCCGGTGTAAAATTGATCGTTGCCATAACAGAGGGCATCCCTGTCATGGATATGATGAAGGTTAAAAATTACATCAAGGATAAACCCTGCCGGCTCATCGGCCCCAATTGCCCGGGCGTTATTACTCCGGGACAGTGCAAGATCGGTATCATGCCCGGTCCGATTCATCAACCCGGCGGGCCCATCGGTGTTGTCTCTCGATCCGGCACACTGACATACGAGGTGGTGCACCAGCTCACCTGTCAGGGAATCGGGCAGACCACCTGTATCGGCATCGGGGGTGATCCGGTGAACGGTACCGATTTTATTGATTGTCTCGGGGAATTCGAAAAAGATGATGAAACAAAAGGAATAGTTATGGTAGGTGAAATCGGCGGCGATGCGGAGGAAAAAGCCGCGGAATTTATCACCAGTCACGTAACCAAGCCTGTTGTTGGATTCATCGCCGGACTGACGGCTCCCCCGGGGCGGCGCATGGGGCATGCCGGTGCCATTGTCAGCGGCGGCAGCGGTACGGCTCAGGGCAAAATCGGTGCCATGAAGGAATGTGGTATTCATGTATGCGAAAATCTGGGTACGCTTGGCGATCTTTGTGCCGAGGTATTTAAAGATTAGGGTTATTTTTTATTCCGGGGCAGGTCGATTATATGCATGAAATGGGTATAGCCATGCAGATTGTTGAAATTGCACTTGATTCGATCCCCTCGAACTTTCAGGGAAAAGCAGTTGAAAGGGTCAATCTTAAAATCGGCAAGTTCTCCGCGATTGTGCCGGAAAGTTTACGGTTCTGCTTTGACGTCGTGACCAGGGATACCCCCCTGGCCGGATCAAAGCTGAATATTGAAGAGATACCGGTGCGGGCAAGGTGCCGGGACTGCCATTTTGAATGGACCATGGATGGGCCGGAATTTGTCTGTAAAAATTGTCAAGGCGGCACCATCGATATTATTGCCGGCCGTGAACTCGATATTGACTCAATTGAAATTGCCGATGGGGAAAAACCGGATGCCGGTCAATTTT
Source organism: Desulfobacteraceae bacterium 4572_123 (assembly GCA_002084545.1). Classification (GTDB taxonomy): domain Bacteria; phylum Desulfobacterota; class Desulfobacteria; order Desulfobacterales; family 4572-123; genus 4572-123. Next base: position 16,623 of record NBLJ01000009.1, read on the forward strand.
TTCAGAACGCCGAAACAGTACCATCATAAAGATTTTCATAACGCACCTCATACGCATGCCCATCATGACACGGGAACTGTAAGCCAAAAATCGGGAACCCATACCATTAAAGTTGTGCGCCGGGTACTGGATGCCAACGATATCATGGCCGAACAGAACCGCAAACTCTTTAGGGAAAAGGATGTTTTTGTTCTCAATATGATGAGTTCTCCGGGATCGGGCAAGACCACGATCCTTGAAAAAACGCTCGCCCGAATTATGCCGGAAATAAAAACGGCGGTGATTGTCGGAGATATCTGCACTACCAATGATGCCGATCGTCTGGCCATATCCGGAGCCCCGGTGATTCAGATCAATACCGATCAGTTCGGCGGTGACTGCCATCTGGCGGCCCATGTGATTGAAAAGGCCCTGGACGGCCTGGCCCTGGATGCAATCGATCTGCTGATTGTGGAAAACATCGGCAACCTGGTCTGCCCGGCGGAGTTTGATATCGGTGAAGATGCCAGGGTGGTTGTCCTGTCAGTAACCGAAGGTGAGGATAAGCCCGCGAAATATCCTTTGATGTTTCGGGAGTGTGATGCGGCATTGCTGAACAAGACGGATCTGCTGCCTTATCTTGATTACGACAGGGACCTTGCGGTAAGGACAATTGGGCGGATTCATCCGGGTATGCCTGTATTCGAGATTTCTTCAAAAACCGAAGACGGTTTTGAACCATGGCTCCAATGGCTCCGGAACCTTGTCTTAAAAAGGAGGTAAAATCATGGAAACCCGTAAAGCCGCCTTTTCCGGCAGTTGGTATCCTGCAAGTGCATCCGAGTGTGAACGGCAGATCAAAGGTTTTTTAACCGAACCCGGGTTTGAAGAAATTGCCGACCGGGAATTCAAGGGGGGCATAGTTCCCCATGCCGGGTGGTATTTTTCAGGTGCAATTGCCTGCAATGTCATCCAGCACCTGGTACAAGGGTCCCTGCCGGAGGTAATGCTGATTTTCGGCATGCACCTTCACCCGGAGTCGCCCTGCTACATCATGGAACAGGGGGCATGGGAAACGCCCTTTGGCGATATCGCCGTCCATACCGGCCTGGCCCGTGAACTTGCCGGGAGGTTTGCCTTTCAGGTTGAAACGGCTGAAAGCCGCCACACCGATAATACCATTGAACTGCAGCTTCCTTTTTTAAAATATTTTTCCAGAGACATCAAAATAGTCCCCATTGGTGTGCCGCCGGCGAAAATCGCCATTGATATTGGACGAACGGCAGCAAAAATGGCAATTGAAGGCGAACTGAACGTCCGGGTACTGGGCTCCACCGACCTTACTCATTATGGCGCTAATTACGGTTTTATGCCGCAGGGGACAGGTCCCGCGGCAGTTGACTGGGCTAAAAATAAGAATGACCGGAGGGTAATTGATGCCATGCTGGCCATGGATTCCGAGACGGTTATAAAACAGAGCCGGGAGCATCAAAATGCCTGCTGTGCCGGTGCCGCCGCCGCGGCTATCACCGCATCACGGCAACTGGGCGCTGAAAAAGGAGAAGAACTGGCCTATGCCAGCAGTTATGACAAAAGCCCTGGGGACAGCTTTGTAGGTTATGCGGGGATTCTGTTTTAAAAAGAAAAAGGGCTGCAATCATTATTGCAGCCCTTTGCTTTTTTGGCTGGGAGACCAGGATTCGAACCTGGGTTAACGGGGCCAGAACCCGTCGTCCTGCCGCTAGACGATCCCCCATTAATTAATAGCCTTCTGATACACAAAAGCGTAAACAGAGTCAAGTGAATTTTTAAAGCGAATCGACATCCTTCACAATAAATTTTTTATTATTTATTCCCGGTTTTTTTCCTCGATAAAGTCGATGGCCTTTTCAAGACGGGTCATAACCTTTTTTTTACCTATAATTTCAATTATTTCAAAAATTCCCGGACTGGCTGTCCGGCCGGTTAGGGCCACTCTTACCGGCTGGGCTATTTTGCCGAGTTTCAGCCCGGTTTTTGCCATGACCGCCCTGAACGCATCTTCCAGCAGCGGTTCCGTAAAGGCGTCCATATCCGCAAACCGGGCCAAAAGTTCCTTGAGGGGTTCCACCGCAATGGGCTTCAGAACTTTCCTGGCGGCTTTTTCATCATATTCGATGACATCTTGAAAGTAGAACCTGGCTTTTTCAGCCATTTCCACAAGGGTTTTGCTCCTGGCGTTAAGGGTTTTGATAATGCTTTCCAGATAGGGGCCTTTTTCAGCTTCAATGCCCAGGTTTTTCAAAAACGGAATCAGCTTTCCAGTCAGTTTTTCCGGCGGAGCAGCCTTGATATGGTCGGCGTTGAGAGCCATGAGTTTTTCCATATCAAATACACCCGCGGAGTGTCCGATATTTTCCAGGGAAAATTTTTCGATTAGTTCATCAAGAGTAAAAAATTCCTGATCTCCATGGGACCATCCCAGGCGTACAAGGTAGTTCAGAAAAGCCTCGGGCAGAAAGCCCATATCCCGATAGGCTGTCACCGATGTGGCACCGTGACGCTTACTCAACCTGGCACGGTCATTTCCAAGAACCATGGGTACGTGTCCGAAAACAGGTACATCGGCACCAAATGCCTTGTAGAGCAGAATCTGCTTGGGGGTATTGCTGACGTGGTCATCCCCCCGGATGATCGTATTAACCTGCATGGTGATATCATCCACGACCACCGCCAGGTTGTACATGGGCGTACCGTCGCTGCGCTGGATGATAAAATCATCGATGTCCGTGTTCTGGAAAACGATATTGCCTTTTACCACATCCTGTATGACGGTATTTCCGGTTTGAGGCGCCTTGAAGCGCACCACGGCCCCGTCTGAAGGGCCAAGTTTCCTGTTGCGGCAGGTGCCGTCATATCTGGGTTTGCCGGCAGCGGCCATTCCCCGTTTACGCATGGCTTCTATCTCTTCGGGGGTACAGGTGCAGTAATAGGCATGGCCTGAATCTATGAGTCGCTGAACGTATTTTTTATAAACGTCAAATCTTTTTGACTGGAAATATGGGCCCTCGTCCCAGTCGATACCCAGCCATTGGAGGGCTTCGAAGATGGCATCGACAGAGGCCTGTGTTGATCGCTCTATGTCGGTATCTTCAATTCTGAGTACAAAGCGTCCTTTGGTATGGCGGGCGTACAGCCAGTTGAAAAGAGCCGTCCGGGCGCCCCCGACATGAAGATAGCCGGTAGGACTGGGGGGAAATCGTGTGATAATCTGTTTCATTTTTTTATTCCTCGGGGGAGCGGTTGAGAATTTCCGCAAGCCTTGATTTTAACGCCCGGGTTCCTTTGCCTGTAACGGCCGAAATCAAAAGAACGTCTATATCTCCCGCAGCGGCCTTAAATGCCTCGGCTGCTGTTTGAGCCTCGGGCAGATCAAGTTTGTTCAGTACCACGACCTGAGGACGTTTTGAAAGCTCCCTGCTGTAAAGTCCGATCTCGCGATTTATTGCGCGATAGGCCTTCATGGGGTCATTAACGTCAATGGCTGCCGCATCGACAAGATGAATAAGAATGCGGGTCCGTTCGATATGGCGCAGGAATCTGATCCCCAGACCGGCTCCCTGGTGGGCTCCCTCGATCAGGCCGGGAATGTCGGCAACCGCAAAAGGTTCGCCCCATCCGGTATTAACGACACCAAGGTTGGGGCTTAATGTAGTGAAGGGATAGTTGTCGATTTTTGGGCGCGCCGAGGAGATGACGCTGATGAGGGTGGATTTGCCGGCATTGGGAAACCCGATTATGCCGACATCGGCCAGCAGTTTGAGCTCCAGTTTCAGTTTCAACGTCTGTCCGGGTTCACCCGGTTGTGCAAATTTGGGGGCCCTATTGGTGGACGTTTTAAAACGCTGATTGCCCTGCCCCCCCCGGCCCCCGGCCGCAACAATAAATGTATCGTCAGTCTCGACAAAATCTTTGAGAATCTCGCCGGTTTCTGATTGGCTGATCACCGTTCCCGCAGGAACTTCAATGATAAGCTCGCTGCCGTTTCCACCGGTCCTGGAACTGCCCTGGCCGTTTTTACCGTTTTTTGCCTTGAAATGTTTCTGGAAACGAAAATCATACAGGGTGCGCTTGCGTGATGTCGTCTTGAATATAACATCCCCGCCTTTGCCCCCGTCTCCTCCGTCCGGGCCGCCCCGGGGAATAAATTTTTCCCGTCTGAAACTCACACAGCCGGCACCGCCGTCTCCGGACTGGACGGTAATAATCGCTTCGTCAATAAATTTCACTGAGCATAAACACTTGCTTGTTTTCGCGATTTACCTACGCGTTCATAAGCAACAACACCGTCAATCTTTGCAAAAAGTGTATAATCCTTACCCAGTCCGACATTCTCCCCCGGATGAATCCGGGTGCCCACCTGGCGTACCAGAATGCTTCCGGCGGAAACTGTTTCACCACCATAGCATTTTACACCGCGTCTCTGACCGTTGCTGTCGCGGCCGTTTCTTGAACTGCCGCCCGCTTTTTTATGTGACATTTAAAAAACTCCCCTATTTGTTTTTATAGGTATTGCCTATACTTCGATACTGTCGATTTTGACTTTTGTAAAAGCCTGGCGATGTCCCTGTGTGCGCCGGTATCTTTTCCGGCGTTTATATTTGAACACGAGGATTTTCCTGGCCTTGCCCTGTTCTATGATATGAGCGCTGACAACCGCATTTTCGATAACCGGTTTGCCGACGGATATATTTTCATCATCTGAGAACATGAGTACCCGGTCAAAGGAAATTTGAGATCCCACTTCACCGGGAAGTTTTTCGACACTCAGCGTCTCTCCTTCCTGAACTTTATATTGCTTACCGCCTGTAGAGACTACAGCGTACATAACCTGAACCTCCTTTATTTCAACCTGAAATTCTCAATACTTTAAAAGGATGAAGTATCAATCTTCCTATATGTTTTGTCAAGTATAATATTGAAAAAATCGGCATCCTTTATTTATCGGGTTGTATTTTTTATTGCCCATAGGTCTCAAATTTTCGGATCACCGTTTCCATTTCTTTGTCCGGGAGGATGACAGGATCGCCGATGCAGCAGGCCTGATAGTAGATCCGGGCCACAATTTCCACCTGTTCGGCAACTGAAAAGGCCTTGGTCATGGCGGGGCCGACAGCCACCAGTCCGTGATTGGCCAGCAGCACGGCATTATAATCCTCAATGGCCCGGGTAATGTTTGCCGCCAATTTCGGTGTGCCAAAGGCAGCGTAGGGGGCAACCGGGACCTTTTTTCCGGCAAACCCCACCAGATAGTGCACCGCCGGGATCTCCAGGTTCAGGCAGGCGATGGTGGTGGCATAAATTGAATGGGTATGCACCACGGCATGAATATCCGGACGCCGGTTATAGAGAGCCAGATGAAAATTCAGTTCACTGGATGGTTTCAGCCGGCCCTCCACTACTTTGCCGGCAAGATCCAGAATTACTATATCCTCGGGCTGCATATCGCAGTATTCTATTCCGGAAGGGCTGATGGCGATAAGATTCTCGGGGCGGTTAAACAGACTCAGGTTGCCACCGGTCCCCGTGGTCAGTCCTGCGGAAATCAGCTTTCTGCCAAAGGTCGCTATCTCATTTCTTTCGGCTTTTAACAGCATGTTTGAAATCTTCCTGATCCCGGATATCGTTTCGGAATCATTGTATTTGGCTCAACAGTACGTATCAACGTGGCAGCAGGTTCCTGCGTTTGTAAATAATTAAAAGTTGCATCAATTCCAATATATCAATACCATGGGGCATTGTAAACAGGACAAATACATTTAACTTTTTGAAAGCCCGGTGTTCAGCGAGGTTTTAAATTATTATGATGGTCACGGGACAATTATTTTAAGCAGAGCCGCGGTTTTGTAACTTGAAAAATTTTGAGCAAACCCGTATCTTGAAGAAACTTTAATCAATGGGAGGCGGAGATGTTGAAAAAAGCTTTGATAATAGTGGATATGCTCAATGATTTTATTGATGAGAAAGGGGCTTTGTTTTGTGGCTTGGGAGCCCGGACAATTATTCCTTTTATTATGCAAAGGCAGGCAAGCTTCAGGCGGCAAGGGGAGATGGTGATCTATCTGCGGGACTCCCATGATGTCGATGACCGGGAGTTTGAAAAATTTCCCAGACATTGTATAACCCATACCTGGGGCAGTGAAATTATTCCTGAACTGACGCCGCTGCCTGATGAAACAATTATTCCCAAGAAGCGATACAGTGGATTTTACGGAACCAACCTTGAAGATCTGCTGCTGGAAGCCGCGGTGGAAGAAGTCGAAGTCGTAGGCGTGTGTACATCGATCTGTGTAATGGACACCGTTGGTGGTCTGGCCAACCGGGATTACCCGATAAAAGTTCCGGTTGCCGGTATCGCTGATTTTGATCAGGAATTCCATAACTTTGCCGTAAAGCGGATGCAGCAGTTGTACGGAGCTGAAATATTATGACAAAACATCATTATATGGGGCCGTTGTTTACGGATTTTTACGAACTGACCATGGCTGCGGGTTATTTTGATCAAAAAAGGGTGGAGATGGCCACCTTCTCCGTTTTTATCCGTAATTATGCCGCTAAACGGGATTACTTTGTTGCCGCCGGTCTGGAAGATGTCCTGTATGAACTGAAAAACAGTTGTTTCTCAAAAAATGATATTCGATACCTGCAAAAATCAGGTTTATTCTCTGAAAAATTTCTTGAATATTTAAAAAAATTCCGTTTCAGCGGAGAAGTTGTCGCCATGCCCGAAGGCACGATTTTTTTCCCCGACGAACCTCTGCTGGAGATTACCGCGCCGCTCATCGAAGCCCAGGTGTTTGAAACGTTTATTTTAAATACTCTGGGATTTCAAACGATGATTGCCACCAAGGCGGCCCGATGCATACATGCGGCCGACGGACGGCCCCTGATCGATTTTGCGCTGCGCCGGGCCCAGGGCACGGATGCCGGTATAAAAGTGGCCCGCGGCACCTATATCGCCGGATTCCAGGCCACAAGCAATGTTCTGGCGGGAAAGATATTCGATATTCCCCTTTCAGGAACCATGGCCCATTCTTATGTCACCGCTTTTGATAATGAACAACAGGCTTTTTCCGCCTATGCCCGGACATTTCCCCAAAGTTCAGTTTTTCTGATCGACACTTATGACGTGCTTGAAGGCGCTCGTAATGCAGTCCGGGTTGGCCTTGAAATGCAGCGCCGGGGTGAATCTCTTATCGGTGTTCGGCTTGACAGCGGTGATATGGCGGACCTCAGTTGTAAAGTCCGCCGGATACTGGATGATGCCCATTTATATGATGTTAAAATATTTGCCAGCAGCGGGTTTGATGAATTTAAAATTGCCGATGTCATTCAAAAAGGTGCGAAAATCGATGCATTCGGCGTCGGTACCAAGATGGGAGTTTCCGCCGATTCTCCCTACCTGGATATTGTTTACAAGATGGTACATTTCAAAGATAAACATATCCGGAAATTAAGCCCCGGAAAGGTTACCCTTGCCGGCAGAAAGCAGGTTTTCAGAAGAGTCGATTCTACCGGAAGCTTTCTTGAGGATATTATCGGCGTCCGAAAAGAAAATATCTCCGGGGCTATACCTCTGCTTAATAAAGTTATGGGAAAAGGCGAACTTATTCAGCCCTGCCCGCCATTAACCGCTATCCGTGAAAATTTCAGGAAAAATTTTGCCGGCCTTGACGAAAAGTACAAGGCCTCTGGGTCGGGGGCCTTGTTTCCGGTCAGGCTGAGTACCCGTCTAAAAGCCCTTCAAGATCAAAAAACGGTTGCCGCCCCGGCCGAAGGTGACAATTGAAAATGATCAAGCTGAAAGAACGTTCGATGTAAAGGCTTTGTTAACGATTTTCGGCAATCTCGACTTCGGCTTTTTTGTTTTGTTGACAATATCTACTGAAACATATAGTACACTATATGCTATATAAGCCTGTTAAAATATACTATATCATGTATAACGGGTTGCCGTTTTGAGATGGCTGATTTTTTAAATATCTACGATTTACTCCAATTTCCGGTCATCAAAATATGTAATTTGTTTTATCGGTCGAAAAAGTATTTTTTTTGAATTTTCGAAAATTAATTCCCTTTCTAAAAGGTATTTTACGGTCTCAAGGGTAAAAATAATGACGGAAATGCGTAAAATTGAATCCGCACGCAACCTGAATGCCGGTGACCCTCCCCCTGTAGATGTCGGCAGAAAACAGTTAATTAACAGGCTTAACTATATAAATTTTCAAAATGATACGGTTTTACTGAGATTTAAGCACAAGCGCTTTGATCACAGTATCTGTATTCCGGCAAAAATCAAGCCCTGCGGCAGCGACCGGCTGGACTGCATCTGGGCCGATCCCCGGCAGCCGTTTACGGAGTATGGCGCATATGACCTTGAGTGCCTGATGGCCCCCAACGGTCATAAAATGTTTATGGCCCGGCCGACCGTGAAAGCAATCAATGCCAGGGGAATCAGTCTTATTCTGCCGGAGGCGTGCATTGAAGCAGGGTTGCGCCGGGTAAGACGGCATTCATGCAGCGGAATAAGTGCTTATTTTACTCAGAACAGTGCTCTTTATTACGGTACCCTCGTGGATTTCAGTGCTTTGTCAATGTGCATTGAAGTAAGCACGGTTCCGCCCCAGACTTTTGAATGGATCAACCCTGAACTTCCTGCGACGCTTATACTTTTTGACGGCCGCGAAACCGTTTATTCCGGTGAATGTAAAATTATCAGACAATTCGGCAACAAGCAAAAAAAATCGTTTATTTTAAACTCCGCTGCATCAAGTATTCAGCGTTTTCAGCCCAAGGAATTTCGCAGCACCCGTCAGCAACTGGTCCCCTTGCCGGACATTATATTTACGCATCCTTTTACACGTAAAACAGTCAATTTGGCGCTTTTCGATCTTTCCGGTTCCGGCTGTTCGATAGAAGAAAATGAAAAAGATGCTCTTCTTTTGCCGGGCATGCTGATCCATGACCTGGAGCTGAATCTTGCCGGATGTCATATTGCCAAAACAACGGCCCAGGTCGTTTATCGCAATATCATAAATATTGACGGCAATCCTCCCCGAATTCGATGCGGCATTGTTTTTCTGGATATGGATACGCAGGATCATGTCAAGCTGACGGCTCTTTTGCAGAAGGCCGGGGACAAAAAATCATATATCTGCAACCGGGTTGATATGGATGAATTGTGGAATTTCTTTTTTGAAACCGGTTTTATTTATCCTGAAAAATATGAGGCGGTTCGAAAACACAGGGAGGAGATAAAAAAAACTTACGAAAGACTTTACCTCCAGACGCCTTCCATTGCCCGTCATTTTACATACCAGGATAATCACCGCATACTGGGGCATATGAGCATGATCCGGTATTATAAAAATACCTGGTTGATCCATCACCATGCGGCCAGGAAAAACGGCTATTACCACGCCGGTATTGCAGTACTCAACCAGATCGGTCGATTTGGAAATGACGCTCATCGGCTTTATACACTGCATATGGACTATCTTATCTGCTATTACAGGCCGGACAATAAATTCCCAAACAGTGTTTTCGGGGGGGCTGCCCGGAATATAAAAGATCCCGGGGGATGCTCGCTGGATACCTTTGCCTATTTTCATCAGTCAGGAAACAATCCACCTCTCCCGATACCGGACGGCTGGAAACTGACACCTACCCAGCCTGCGGAATTAACAGAACTGGAGATTTTTTATAAGCAGGTATCCGGCGGGCTCATGCTGAATGCGCTCGATCTTACCATGTACGGCGGCACCGGCTGCGATGAACTGGCGGAAGAATTTCAACGGCATGGTTTCCAGAGGCAGCGCCGGTTGTATTCCCTTAAAAAAAACAATCGGCTGGCGGCTATCATTATGCTCGATATCTCTGATGTCGGCCTCAATCTATCCGATCTGACAAGCTGCATCAAGGTTATTATTATAGACTCTGTTGATCTTTCCGGCAATGTTCTCAGGTCAGTGCTTTCGGATGTCTCCGAACAAACCGGGCGCGGTGAAATGCCGGTTCTCCTCTATCCGGCAGCCTATGCCGAGAATAATGACATAACCTATCAAAAATTATATACACTATGGATATTGAGCATGCAATACACTGATCCTTATTTCAGATATCTTAAACGGCTGTTAAAATTTATTCAACACTAAGTAATTTTATTCGCTTCGGGTTTTATCATAAAAAATGGATACTATACACGGCGCTGAACGTGACCCTATATATAACAGCAGAGTTATTGATACCTATATCAAACTTCTGAAAAAACGGTATCAATATGTTAATATTAACGACCTGCTGCATTATGCCGAGATGAAGTCCTATGAAGTTGCCGATCAGGGGCACTGGTTCAAACAGTCGCAGATCGACCGGTTTTATGAAAGAGCGGTACATATAACCGGCAATAAAAATCTCGCCAGGGAAGCCGGGCAATATGCAGCTTCACCGGAAGTCACCGGCGCTATGCGGCAATATGTGCTGGGAATGATAAACCCAGCCAAAGCATATGAAATTGTCGGAACCTATGCTGCAAAATTGACCCAATCCGCTATTTACAAGTCAAAAAAAATTGCTTCCAACAAGGTTGAAATCTGCGTAACGCCCTTAAATGGAATTCAGGAAAAAAAATTTCAGTGCGAAAATAGAATCGGCATGTTTGAAGCAATTTCGATGCTGTTCAACAACAAGCCCCCTCGGATCGAACATCCGGAATGTATTTTTTCGGGAGGCAACGTTTGTCGCTACGTTGTCTCCTGGGAAAAAACACCCGTTACGTTCTGGAAAAAAATACGCAATCGCCTTTCTATCCTTCTTGTATTTTTAAATCTGATAGCCCCTTTACTGATTCCTGCTAATTTTTTTATTCCGTTTTTCACGGCATCTGCTTTTATTGTTCTGCTGCTGTTTCTGATCTCCGATTACCTGTACCAAAACGAACTCAAAACAAGTCTCAGCAATCTTAAGGATTCGTCAGGCAAGCTTCTTGATCAAATTAAGATTAATTATGATAACGCATATACAACAAATGAAATCGGACAAACCATCAGTAAGTTTACTAATATTGAAGATGTTCTTTCCAAGGTTACCCAGATATTTAAAAAAAGACTCAATTACGACAGGGGGCTCATTCTCCTTGCAAATTCGGAAAAAACCAGGCTTTCCATACGAGCGGCCTATGGGTATGCAAATAAAGAGGTCAAGTTTTTAAAGGCGACACAATTCAATCTGGATAAAATAGATAGTAAAGGGATCTTTGTCGTTTCATTTCGACAGCAAGAACCTTTCCTTATAAATGATGTGAATCAAATAGAGGAAAATTTGTCCTCCCGCAGCCTTGTTTTTGCTCAAAAGATGGGCTCGAAGTCTTTTATTTGTTGCCCGATCGTTAGTGAGGGAGAGTCAATCGGCATAGTTGCGGTTGATAATTTGAGATCCAAAAAACCGCTGGTCAAAAGTGATATGAGTCTGCTCATGGGCATTGCGTCTTTTCTTGGCATTAGTATTCGCAATGCTGAACTGATTGAAGCAAGGGAAAAGCAATTCAGCTCAATTCTACATGTTCTGGCTGCCAGCATTGATGCCCGTGATCCGCTGACCGCAGGTCATTCAGAAAAAGTAACGGAATATTCTCTTGGCATCTGCGATGAACTGGGACTCCCGAGAGATTACCGAGAAATGATTCGTGTCGCTGCTCTCCTTCATGATTACGGTAAAATAGGAGTGGAGGATTCGATATTGAAAAAGCCGGGACGTTTGACGGAAGAAGAACATGACATTGTAAAAAGCCATGCGGTGAAAACAAGAGAAATACTGGAACAAATCAGTTTTGAAGGAATTTTGAAAAAAGTCCCCAAGATTGCCGGCGCCCACCATGAAAAATTGGACG
>NBLJ01000078.1 GCA_002084545.1 Desulfobacteraceae bacterium 4572_123
ATGAACGCAGGCGCCTACGACTATGTGCCCAAGCCTTTCGATAAAGATGAACTGATTCAAACCATCGCCAGGGCCCTGGACCTGAGAACCATCGAACATGAAAAGCAGCAGCTGGATGACCAGTTGAAAGAGAATATGCATTTCGGGCAACTGGTGGGCAACAGCCCGGCCATGAGCCACATCTATAAAATGATTGAGCAAGTGGCCAGGACGCGGACCAATGTCCTGATTACCGGAGAAAGCGGAACCGGCAAAGAACTGATCGCCCTTGCCATCCACCGGCAAAGCGACCGATGCGACCAGCCCTTTGTGGTCATCAACTGTGGCGGCATCCCTGAGACATTGATGGAAAGCGAACTGTTCGGTCATAAAAAAGGATCTTTTACCGGTGCCACCAACGACAAAAAAGGGTTGTTTGAAATTGCCGACAAAGGCACCATTTTCCTGGATGAAATCGGGGAACTCAGCCTTCCAATACAGGTCAAGCTGCTACGGGCGGTTCAGGAAAAGGTATTCAAACCCGTGGGCGGCAACAAAGACATCAGCGTGGATATCCGTATTGTTTCGGCTACGAATAAAAATTTGGAAAAAGAAGTGATTTCCGGAGGTTTTCGCGAAGACCTGTTTTATCGCCTGAATGTCATCGAGATCAAGGTACCGCCGCTACGGGAAAGAAAGGCCGATCTGCGATCTCTGGCCCAGCATTTCCTGGAAAAATATTCAAAGGAGATGGGCAAGGAGATTACCAAGTTTTCATCCTATGCCATCGACCTGTTAAGAAAATATGATTTTCCGGGCAACATTCGTGAGCTGGAAAACCTTCTGGAGCGTAGTGTGGCTCTTTCTACCACTAACATCATCCTGCCTGACAGCCTGGCATTGTCCCTGCACAAACGTCGTTGGATTGAAGGATTTCAGGACCGTCGGTTCGATTTGGACGATGTATCCCGGGGAGTAGAGCTGGACGCCATCCTGGAAGACATCGAACGAGCCTATCTGAAAAAAGCCCTTGATTGCAGAAACGGAAACAAGAACAAGGCCGCCGAACTGCTGGGCATCAGTTTTCGCTCCCTGCGCTACCGCCTGGACAAACTGAATATTGACAAGTGAGTGAGGCCTGGAAGGAAAATGACGTTTTTTGTCAAATAATGGGAAATATTTGTAATTCGACCGAACCTGTAAGTTTTTTCGGAAACCCTATTCGGATTCAGGCCGCGTAATTTTTCAATTAATTCGAGAGGATAAGAATTTATCTTAAGAAAAATACTTTTTGGCACGTCAATTGCAATAACCTAACTGCAAACAAACATTATTTACAACCAATTAACCATTAAGGCAATTCAATTTAAACGGGGAGGTAATCGCATGCTATGTAAATTAAAAAGCAATTCAAAAGGTTTTACATTAATAGAACTGATGATCGTCATCGCTATTATCGGTATTTTGGCGGCCATCGCCATACCGAATTTTATCGCCTATCGTGACAAATCTTTCTGCAGCCGGGCAGAAACTGACGCCGGCAACGTGGCCGCTTCTATAGCGGATTATTTTGCGGTTCCGACTAAGACCGTCATTCCGCCGGCAGATAATCTTACCAGATATGTGACGTGGCAACCGGCTGGAAATGCAAATCCCGGTATCGCGATGTCCGGAACAGCCCCCAACCAAAATACTGTTTCTCTTACTATCGGGACCGGGAATTCAAGCATTGAAATTAATGTAACAGATGGGTCTGGCAGGTGTCCCGCAGAATATCAGGATTCAAATAACATGTGGAACAACGGTATCTTCACGCGTATTATGGACTAATACCTGCACGAAGATGTTTTTATCAGCAAGAACAAGGGGGAAAACCATGCGGTTTTCCCCTTTTTGCTTACTCGTGCGCTCGCATCGTGATATAATTGCAGCCGGGTCAGATCAAATATACCGCTATCGGAATAAGGAAAATTGATCAACATGCGTCAAAGTTCTGCGGTCAACAGTTTGAGAGTATTTTGGCTGCTGTTTATTCTAATTTTAGTTACCTATGCCAACTCATTTACGGCCGGCTGGCATTTGGATGATTTCGACAACATTCTTCGAAATGATGCCCTCCACATCCGGCAGCTCACACCCCGCGCGCTTGAGGCGACATTATTTGCTGAACCGACTGCAGATGGATCCTCCAAATCGACACTTTATCGCCCCCTGGCTTGTTTGACATTTGGGCTGAACTGGTATGCAGGTCAAAGCAATGTCTTCGGGTATCACCTCGTCAACGCTGGTATTCATCTCTTAACGGCCTTTTTTCTTTTTATCTCCATTCTATCGCTTTACCGGACGCCCGGCATGCAGAAGCGCCCGGATGGCGAAGCTTGCTTTGTTGCCCTGCTGGCAACCGTCTTATGGGCAGTCAACCCTATCCAGACCCAGGCCGTTACCTATATCGTTCAGCGCATGGCGTCCATGGCCGCCATGTTTTTTATTATGGGGGTGTTTTGCTACCTGATGGCCAGACAGTCCAGCGGGAAGATCAGACCGGCAGCCTACTTCAGCGGTGCCGTCGGGGCGTTTCTGTGTGCCCTGGCATCCAAAGAAAACGCCATTGCCTTTCCATTGGCCCTCATATTATTGGAAGTCATTTTTTTTCAGGATTTCACAGAGAAAAAAAACAAGCGGATCTGGCTGGGTGTTTTTGTTGCGGCCGCAGTGGCCCTGATGGTAGCGGGAACCTTGTTATTTCTGCGGGACGAACCGTTGAAAATATTAAACGGTTATCAATTGCGTCCATTCACGCTTTGGCAGCGACTGATGACCGAGCCCCGCGTGCTTTGCTTCTATCTTTCGCAGTTGTTCTACCCAGTGCCGACCCGGCTTTCAATTGAGCATGACATTATCTATTCTGCATCACTCATCAGGCCCTGGACAACCCTGCCGGCTATCCTGGCCGTATTTTTTATTGTTGGGCTGGCTTGCCGTCAAATGCAAAAGAGACCGATGCTGAGTTTTGCGATCCTTTTTTTCTTTCTCAATCATGCCGTCGAATCGTCGGTCCTTCCGCTGGAGTTGATTTTTGAGCATCGTAATTACCTGCCGTCGATGTTTGTGTTTGTACCGGTCGCCATCGGGCTTCAAAGGGTTCTGAATTTTTATCGTGCCAAACAATCCGTATTGTACCCGGTACTTATCGTTTTCATTATTTTGCTGGTAACCGGACTGGGTTGGGGGACCCATGTCAGAAATATGGCCTGGGCAACCCCGAAAAGCCTGTGGGAAGATGCCCTGAAAAAAGCACCCGGCTCGATGCGGCCATACACTACCCTGGCTACAATCTACTTTGATAAGATAGGCGATCATCAGACAGCTTTAAAACTTTATCGGCAGGCCCTGGGAAAAATCAGTTCACGAAAAAATGATTATGCGCTCGTTGCCATGCAAAACATGGGTCGTATTTACTATGGGGGAAAACGCTATGATAAAGCCATTAAGATCTGGTCCGAGGCCGTCAAACAGGTCCAGAATCATCGATTGTTGAGAAGTAGTCTGGCGCAGGCGTATGCCGCAACCAGAGACTGGGCAAAGGCCATTGCTGAACTGGATCATCTGTTGGCCAAATGGCCGGATTATCCCGAATACAACTATTTGAAAGGCATTTTTCTGATCAAGGTGCAACGCTTTGATAACGCTATTTTCTATCTGCGCAAAGCCCTTAAGGGCAAGTATGCCCCTTCTAAAACCATGGCCAATATCGGCATCGCGTATTACCGCAAGCAGGACTTTCGTAAAGCCGAACGATTTTTTAAGTGGTCAGCGGCAAATGCAGGAAAAACTCCCGAATATTTGCTGTGGCTTTTAGCGGTAAACTTGAAGATGAATGACAAAAAAGATGTGGATTACTATTCAGAAGCGCTTGTCCGGGTCGCTTCGGTTTCCGATCTTTATTCCTGGTTTGATCAAATTTCCAAACCGGACTACTACCTGTACGCAGATAAAAATCGAATTATATCGGCTGTGATGGAAAAATTTCCCCCAAAACCTGAAATGCCGGCCTCATTTTGATGAGATCGGCAGGCACGGATTTTTAAGGCATGGTTTTTTCGATGAACCTGATGGCACGGATAAGCGCCGGAGATAAAAATATTAAACCGTTTCCTTTCGTCGTCTACTGGTCGGCCGTTCTCTTCCTGGTATGTGCGGGTCTGGCCGATGCAGTCTATCTTAGCATTTCCCACTACCGGGTTTATACGGATGTCGGTTATAAAAGCTTTTGTGCCATTTCACGGGCCATTAATTGCGATACGGTGTCTCAGAGTCCGTATTCCATATTTCTGGGCCTGCCGGTCTCCATCTGGGGCGTTATTGGATATACGTTTCTTTTATTGCTTCTGCCGTTGGCCGCAGGCAAAGCGGCTGAAAAGAAACGCCTATGGGCGCTTATCTTCTGGATATCCCTGGTTTTTAGCGCTTACAGCGTCGTGCTGGCATTTATTTCCAGCTATTATATCGGAAGCTACTGCATGATGTGCATTGTTGCGTACGGTGTCAATTTGTTCATCCTGTTTTATTCCTGGCTGATCCGGCGACGTTTTTCAAACGGTGGCTTAATCGCTGACACCCGGGAGGATTTGTTTTTTCTGCGGGGGAAAAAAGTAAGCGCCAGGTTGCTTTTTTCGACTTTTTCAGCAGGCGTTTTGTTGATATGGATTTTTATTCCGCCTTACTGGCACTTTAAACCACCGCCTTTAGCCGAACATATCCCCAGCGGAATCACCTCCGAGGGGCACCCCTGGATAGGTGCTCGACAGCCGGTTCTTGAAATAACCGAGTTTACGGATTATCAGTGTTTCCAATGCAGGAAAATGCATTATTTTCTGCGCCAGATCATCAGTGACCGTAATAACAGGATTCGGATTGTACACCGCAACTATCCCATGGATGACAAATTTAATCCCGTTGTAAAACAGCCCTTGCACATCGGGTCCGGCAAAATGGCGCTTCTGGCTCTTTTTGCAGCATCAAAAGACAAATTCTGGCAAATGAACGATTACCTGTACAGCATTGCCGGACGACAGGATCGTATTGAAATCAAAGAGCTGGCGGAAAAGCTGGATCTGAATCCCATCGAACTGGCCCACTCGCTGGCTGACCCGGCGAACCGGTATCGGCTGCAACGCGATATTAAAGCGGGGATTAAATTGGGTATTACCGGCACACCGGCATATGTCATCAATGGCAAGGTTTATCTCGGAAAAATACCGGCGGCAATACTCCAAACAGGCATGAAGTAAACCTCAACGCTGCATAAACGACATGGCAGACAAAATATCTAATGGTCCGGTATGATAGCACGATTGCACGATGAGGGCACCATTTTGAGGATCGACCATTTGGGAAATTCATCCGACTTCGCTCTTCGAGTTGCGACGGGATGAGAAGGATGGGGTTGTTGCATGCTGACTAAAAGAAAAAATACGCCTTGGGGTGCATCGGCGGCGCATTATTTTCCAGGAATACTGGTTGGATTTCTGGTGGTCATATTTTTTTCGATCATCGTGCTATCCATGGTGCCACCGGTCAGCCGCGATGCGCTTACCCACCATCTGGCCGTTGCCAAGTTATACTTGCAGCATGGCGGAATTTACGAAATTCCATCCATGTCATTTTCCTACTATCCCATGAACCTGGATTTGCTTTACACCGTTGCCCTGTATTTTGGAAACGATATTATCCCCAAATTTATTCATTTTGCGTTTGCGCTGCTGACCACCTGGCTCATATATGGCTACTTGAAAAAAAGAATTGGCACCTCATGGGCACTTGCAGGGGGGGTCTTTTTTCTCTCATTGCCGATTATCGTCAAGCTTTCCATCACGGTATATGTCGATCTGGGGCTTGTTTTTTTTACCACTGCGGCGCTTGTATCTTTGCTGAAATGGATGGAAACCCGCTTTAAATGGCGCTGGCTTGTTTTTTCCGCGCTCGCTTGCGGTCTGGCTTTGGGAACCAAGTATAACGGGCTGATCGTGCTTTTTCTACTAACGGCTTTTGTGCCGTTTATTTATGTCAGCCAGAAAAAAAAGGACCACGCTTTTGAAGAAAAAACCGGGCGGCGGCGATCCATCAATGTGCAGCTAAAATCCATCGGGTTTGGCGCCCTGTTCTGTTTTATTGCCCTGCTGGTATTTTCACCCTGGATGATCCGCAATTATGTCTGGAAGTCCAACCCCGTCTATCCTCTGTACAATAGCTGGTTTCAATCATCGGCAGGGCAGCGGGTACCTTCGCTGCAGGGAGCGATCCAGCAGCAGGCTGTCGGCCGGCACGATAGCGCCCCCAAAAAAAAATCCACCCGCTGGAGTTCGCTGGCAGTAAGAAAGGTGATATATCAAGAATCCTGGTGGGATATCATGTTGATTCCGGTGAGAATATTTTTTCAGGGCCGCGATGACAACCCCAAATATTTTGATGGCAAGCTCAACCCGTTTTTATTCTTTCTGCCGCTTTTCGCCTTCTGGTCGTCAAGCAATGATAGTACCGCTGTACGGACCGAAAAGCGGGTTTTGATTTTTTTTGCCGTTCTGTATCTGGTTTACGCTTTCAGCCAGACGGCCATACGGATCCGGTACATTGCTCCCATTATTCCGCCGCTGGTGATGCTTTCCATGTTTGGGTTAAAAAGAGTGGCCGACATCATTGGCGGCAGCCGAATCGCTGGTGCTGATAAATTGTCGGCCGCTGTGGTGATCTCAACGGCAGCTATGATGCTGGCTGTAAATGCTGTCTATATCTACGAGCAGTTTAATTACGTTCAACCTTTAAGTTATATCAGTGGAAAGATCAACCGGGATGACTATATTGCCCGCTATCGCCCGGAGTACCCGGTTGTAAGCTATGCCAACCGGCACCTTCAGCGTAATACCCGGATTCTGGCGATTTTTCTGGGCAACCGCCGCTATTACAGCGACCGCGAGATAATTTTCGGCAATTCGTTGTTTCAAAGACTGGTGCATAAAGCGAATTCGGCCGATAAGCTATCCCTGGCATTGAAGCAGCAAGGTTTTACGCATCTTTTTGTGCGCTATGATCTTTTTAAGCGCTGGTCCGCCGAGCAATTTAATAACAGTGAGAAAGAAATGATTGTGAGATGGTTCAAAAAGCATACGGCACTTGTCTATTCCAAAGGAGGATATGGCTTATTTGAGTTTTCGAGGTGAGCCTTGAAATTTTCAGGAAGAAGGACTATCCAGTATAAGATTGAGCTGATCAAATTTATAATATTATCGGATGATGTGTGTATTTACTTGACATTGAAGCTGTTTATTTCTTATAATTTCAAAGACTAATAAAATATTGACATGATTTTTTCCGCTAATGAGCATACAAAATGCACACCCCAGGGCATCCCGGCAACTCCAAAAGGTAAATCTCGGCCATGAGCAACTTGAAAATATCCGTAATCATCCCGGCTTATAATGAAGGTGATATTATTGGGGATATCGTCTCCGGTATAAAGGTCATGTATCCTGATTTTGAGGTGGTCGTGATCAATGATGGGTCCACCGACGATACGGCCGGAGCAGCCGAAAAAGCCGGCGCCACGGTATATAATCATCCGTACAACATCGGCAACGGAGCGGCCATAAAAAGCGGTATCCGTGTTGCCACCGGTGACATCCTGGTTTTTATGGATGGCGATGGACAACACAGCCCGGAAGATATCGCAAAATTACTGCACTATCTGCCTGAATATGACATGGTTGTAAGCGCTCGCTCACTTGGCGATCAGGCATCCCTGGGTCGGGCTTTTGGCAATAAAATTTACAACTGGTTTGCCTCTTACGTTGCCAAGTTTGCAATTAAAGACCTGACATCCGGATTTCGAGCGGTCAAAGCCAAGGTCGCCCGAGATTTTTTATACCTGCTGCCCAACACATACTCCTATCCCACCACCTTGACCCTGGGCGTGCTGAGAACCGGGCTGAGTTTGAAATATATTCCCATCAAGATTCACGAACGCAAAACGGGTAAAAGCAACATCAAGATGCTGGGCGACGGGGTGCGATTTTTCATGATCATTATCCGCATCTGTACCCTGTATTCACCCATGCGGGTGTTTTTGCCGGTCAGTTTCGCAATGTTTTTGCTGGGACTGGCCAATTATCTTTATACGTTTATAACCCGCAGCCGATTTACGAATATGAGCGTTTTTTTATTTGTTGCCGCGATTATCGTTTTTATGATGAGCTTGATATCTGAGCAGATTTGCCAGATGCGTTTCGAAAGAAGAGGGGCTGATCGCCCGATCCTGAAGACTGAATCACGCGATACCCATCGATTGGAATCCTGATGAGCCATTGTAAAAAACCGATTTTGGTCACCGGCGGTGCAGGGTATATCGGCGCCCATGCCTGTAAAGCGCTCGCCACAGCGGGCTTCACACCGGTTGCCTATGATAACCTTGTATACGGACACCGGCAGGCCGTCAAGTGGGGCCCACTGGAAGAGGGCGATATCGGCGATCGCGAGCGTCTGGAAGCGGTGCTCCACAAATACGATCCTGCCGCCGTGATGCACTTTGCCGCTTATGCCTATGTGGGGGAATCCGTTGAAAACCCGGCCAAATATTATCGCAACAATGTGGCGGGCAGCCTGACACTGCTGGAATCCATGAGAAGCTGTGGCATCGATAAAATAATTTTTTCCAGCACCTGTGCGACTTACGGCATGCCCGAACAGATTCCCATTGCAGAGGATCATCCCCAAAATCCGATCAATCCATACGGTCGCAGTAAACTCGTGGTTGAATGGATATTGCAGGATTTTGCGAAAGCTTACGGCCTGAATTTCGTATCGTTGCGGTATTTCAATGCCGCCGGTGCCGATCCGGATGCCGAAATCGGTGAGAAACACGACCCCGAAACCCATCTGATTCCGCTGGTTCTAGATGTTGCCCTGGGGGAAAGAGGGCATCTTGATATTTATGGAACGGATTATGATACCGCAGACGGCACCTGCATTCGGGACTACATTCATGTGACCGATCTTGCTGATGCGCATCTGCTCGCCCTGAAGTATCTTCTGGATGGCGGTCAAAGCGATGTCTTCAACATGGGAAACGGGAATGGGTTTTCCGTAAGAGAAGTTATCACGACGGTATCGAGAATAACGAATTGCGAGATTACTTGCGTGGAATCTGACCGCAGAGCTGGCGATCCCCCGATCCTGATCGGCAGCTCTGATAAAATTCGAAAAATCCTGAGATGGCGTGCTACCTACAAGAGCCTCGAAGCTATTATTAGAACTGCTTGGCGCTGGCATAAAAAATAGCTTTGTGCTTGCCTGGTTAGTAAAAATATTAATGCGAACGCCAACTGCTCCGGTCATTTATTTTTTTACGAATAATTTCTATCAGATTTTGCCCGAGTTTTTCGACAGCAAACCGATCTTTTCCCATTTCTAAAGAGCCTGCCGCTATTTGAGATCTCAGATCAATTGCGGCTTTCAGATGACAAATCGCCTGTGCCAGCGCTGCAGGCTCATTGGAAGGTATCAGATAGGCATTTTTATTATGTGAAAAAGCTTCCCGGATTGCAGGGGTGTCGGAGGTGATAAACGGCATACCGCAGGCGCAAATGTCAAATATTTTCAACGGAATGACCCGGGCCGCCTTTGGTGTCGCACCAAACACGCCCAGCAGGAGGTCATATGACCGGATTACATCACCTAATTGATCGGTGGGGATCCAAGCGTGAAAATTAACATTGGTAAGCTTCCATTCTTGCGCTAATTGCCTCATCTCTGATTGCATTTGACCGGAACCGATTAAATCAAATTTTATCTGAGGTTTATTTTGGAGAATACGTGCTGCCCCAAGAATCACATCGACACCGTGCAAGGGGATATAGGTGCCTACATACAAAACCTTAAAGTCGTTGTTGATAGAAGCCGGTGGTGATGCATATTTTGTACCTATGACCGAGCCCGCAAACACCCTTTTAATCCTATCCGGCGGCAGTTCATATTCTGCCGACAGATAATTGCAGTGGTGCTGTGTATCCATGAGACAAAGATCCGCGACACGGCAGCCCGAACCCTCAAAAAAATGCAACGAGCGAGCGGCGATACTTTCAGTTTTGAATAGTTTGCGATCGACAACAATAGCGTCATACAAAGGAATGAATAGGTCAAGTATCAACAGCGATCTGCGTCGGGTCAAAATGCAGAGCAGCCGAGCGAGATGAATGTGGAAATATCCCGGATTGCCGACAATAATTGCATCTATTGGTGGTGCTCTAAAAAATTTATATGATAGGACCAGAAAGCTTATCAATAATTGAATCCCGAAAACGATCAGGGCCGGGAAGTTTTGAGCCACTCGCAGACGTTGTTGAAATGTGCCGACCAGGGGATAATGGGCTTCAATGACCTCAACACCATTGAGACGAAGTCCTCGAATAAGATTGTTATTGCGGGGATATTCTTTTCCTTTGGAGTAGATTCCGAAATATAGCACTTTCATTTTATCAGAGTAATTGAGGTTGCTAATTTTCTAATTCACAAAAAGATCTCTATTAACTGAGGATTTGCGCATTTACTTTTTGATAAACATTAAGCGTTTTTGCCACCATAGCCTGTTCGCTAAAGTTATCACAAACCCTCTGTCTCGATTTGCGTTTATAGTTTTCACGTAAGGCATCATCTTTTATCAACCGGTCAATGCTTTGCGCAAGTTGCCGTGAGTCTTTGGGTGGAACAATGATACCGCAATCACCAACCACTTCAGGGATAGCCCCTACATCAGTGCTGATAATGGGGGTTCCACATGCCATTGCCTCAACCAATGGAAAACCAAAGCCTTCCAATAATGAGGGTAAAACGAAGACATCTGCAAGACAATAATACTGAGGCATATCCTGATCCGGAACATAGCCGGTTTCAATAATGCGAGGTTTATCTTTTCCAACCGCATTGTAGAATTTCTCTCTGTAGCCCTTTTCCCACTTGCCCACCATAACTAGTTTTAAATTTGTTTCTTTTAGCAAATTCAACGCTTGGGCCAACGTTTCCAGACCTTTTCTGGGAGTTGAAAATCCCACATACAGCAATATTTTTTCATCAGCAAGCCCGAGCTGGTGCCTTAGCCAGTTAGCATTGCGATATTTAAAAAAACTTGTATCGATGCCGTTATAAATAACCTCAATTTTAGATGGATTGATTTTATAATTTTGAACGAATTCTTTTTTAGTTGCCTGGCTTACTGAAATAAAAGCATTACACTTATTTAACGCTTTTCGTTCTAATAATCTTGCGATTAAATAGTAAGGATATCTTTGGGCTAAATTTAGCGTTGAAGAATGATACGGCAGCCCATGATCGCCATGCATGCGTTGATTAAAAGATTGATGCAGTGTCGCTACAAAGGTATGAATTCGGCATTGACTAAACAAATGTTCAATTCATTTTCCGTTTTTTAAATTTTCAATTTTATCCGAGAAAACAAATAATCGGTAATATTAAAAATGATGACATTTTAATACATCATTTCACCGGGGTGTACCGTGCTACAGAGGGTGGCTTTTTTTTAAAGCCGGGACCAACCGTGTTTTGTACGGAAAATACAGTGTCCGAAAAATTAATTGAAGAATCCTCCAAACCGATATGGTCTCGTTTGATTTCTGAATGAAATATTCTTCGTTTAACCGCTTTACAAGAAGTTTTTGATTACCGCTGATCCCGGTCCCGTTCATTATTGCAATCGGTTTTGATCCCAGCTTGATAGTGGGTCGGTATTTTAAGGCTCGGTAAAAAAAATCATAATCAAAAGCAATAGATATGTCTTCGCGAAATTGAGGTACCTGCTTAAAAACCCGCCTGTGTACAAAGGTTCCCTGATGTGGAAAAATCGTTTTAAAATGATACCACCATAAAAAGCGAAAAGGTTTGTAGTAAAACTTTCCTCGAGTGGGATGATCCACAATTACGGGTGAACTGTAAATATCATAGCGCAGATTTTTGATAATCTCATAAACATTGCTCAAAATATTATTGTCGATGAAATAATCATCTGCGCCAAGTACATAAATATATTTACCTTTGGCCAGTTTTAGCCCCTTATTCAATGCTTCGGCAATACCATTGTCAGTTTCTGAGAACCAAAATAATTTATAGGTATTTTCGAACTTATTGAGAATATCACGCGTTTTATCAAATGAATTCCCATCAAATACAATATGCTCAAAATTATGATACGTCTGGTTTTTTACAGAATCTAAGGTTTGCCCTATAGTAGATTCGTTGTTCAGGGCTGCCGTCAGCAATGTAAAAAAAGGGCGCTTTTGCATATTGAATTACCGCTAATCATTTGTTTATTGTTGATCTTCTACAATCAATTTATCTTCCTTAGTGTAAAACTTTCCAGAGACAAGACGATAATACGCCCTAAAAATTCGAGCCGTTTTTTCCCAGCTAAAACGGGCGGCATTCCGTTGTCCTTGTGCCGATAGCTTTTCGCGCAACGCTGCATCTGTCCATAGACGATATGCAGTGTCGGCTATCTCCTGCGGTTTGTCAGGATCAAAGAAAAGGGATGCATCACCAGTTTGCTCTTTTAAAATGGTCAATCTGGAACAAGCCAGAGGAACCCCGATTCGTAAAGCTTCAGTTACCGGCAGACCCCAGCCCTCATATTTAGACGGAAAAATCACGGATCGGCAGAGCCGGTATAGGCATTGCAGTTCAAGTGGTGAGATAAATCCAAGAAATTTAACCTGTGAAGTTAGTTTTAATTTTTTCAATTCCTTGCGAATTGTTGGAAAATAGTCATTGGTTTTGCCCGAACAGACCAAAAGAGGTCTAATATCATGCTGTTTTTGAAGAATATGCAGTGCCCTAAGCAAAACAAGATGATTTTTATGAGGCCATGTCTGAGCTGGGTAAAATAAAAAGGGTTCGGAGAAGGAAAATTTCCGACGTGTCACTTCAATGTCTTTATTTGACGGAGTTGGATAAGCATCAACCGGAGCAGCCATTGGAATCACTTTCACTTTACTATCGTCGAGTCTGAAATGTCTAACTAGTTCCTTTTTCATCAAATCCGAGGCAACCGGAACTATTTGGGCCTGGTTGCAAAATTCGCGATATTTATAGTTGCGGGTTGAACGTTGATGCTCAGTAAAGAATGCAGGAAAGTGCAAATGCTGTAAATCCCAAGGATGATAAATACTTGGGACTTGGGTCCTGAATGCTGATTGATGTGTGAAATGCATAATATCAGCACCGAGTGATTCGATAGTACCATCAGAAGATGGTAGTTTCATTACCGGGTTTCCCATTGTTTTTAAAATTTTTTCAAGCAGAGCCGATCCGAAAGGAATAATTTTAAATATTTGTTCAATTTTGTACCGAAGAGGCAAGGGCTCAGTCGAGTAAATAATTTTACTATTATCCGTCAAATGCTCTTTCAGCCACTGATCTGATCCGGGATTACTTAAAAATAGATAATTTTCGTCACCATCTTTGAGTTTGCCCAATCCGCTTGCAAGTCCAATGACGAATTGTTGTACGCCGCCGGATAACCCATCTTGAAGGCGCGCATCCAAACAAACATTTAAGGAAATGCTATTTTTAAACAAATCTTTATCTTCCCGTCGCAAATAATCCTTACTGGTGGATTGGTGAAAAGTTTTTATATAATTTGCAAGCTGATCATTATTTCATATCAGGATAAAGAGGTTAGTGAAATTTAGTATCAGGGTTTAGCACGTCTGCCATCATGAATTTAATCACGTCTTTCATTTTGTACTGAGCCTTCCAATTTAGCTGTTTAAGTGCTTTTTCGGGATTGCAATAGCTTCCCTGCAGATCAGCGGGCCGCAAAAGGCTATGATCGATGACGACATGGTCCCTCCAATTTAGATCGACCATTTCGAAAGCTATTCGTACAAATTCTTTCAGTGTATGCGATTGTCCCGTACCGATCACATAATCATCCGGTTTAGGTTGTTGAAGCATCCGCCACATGGCGTCAACATATTCTGGGGCCCATCCCCAATCGCGTTTTATATTTATATTGCCGAGATTCAATGATTTTTGCTCACCTGAAGCTATACGCTGCGCTGCTCGAATTATTTTTTGTGTTACAAAACGCTCGGGCCGTAATGGAGATTCATGGTTAAATAAAATTCCTGAGCAGGCAAATATGCCATAAGCGTCTCTGTAATTGCTGACCTGCCAAAAAGCAGCCGACTTAGCAACAGCGTATGGGCTACGTGGACGGAAGAGGAACTTATCATCTGCTGTCCCGCTCTTGAGATCACCAAAGCACTCACTTGAGCAGGCGTTATAAAATTTGATGGGTTGATTCAAAAATCGTATTGCTTCAAGAATATTGACGGTTCCGATGGCAATACTTTCAAAGGTTTCAATCGGCAACTCAAACGAAAGACCAACAGAGGTTTGACCACCTAAGTTAAAGATTTCATCAGGATTCGATTCGTGCACAGCTTGTAGGACACTTCTAAAGTCAGAAAGCGATACTGATTTAATCTTTACCCTGTCAAAGATGCTGAGGCGGACTAACTTGTCGAAGGAATTATTGGCTGGATCCCTTGATCCCCCGTAAACTTCATAGCCTTTATTGAGAAGAAGCTGCGTCAAGTATGCACCGTCTTGGCCTGATATCCCGATAATTAATGCTTTCATTATTGATCTCAATATTAAGACTTTAATTTATTAACCATAAGGTAATGATCATCCAAAACCCTGGTACCTTTTCGCCAGCGAATATACAACGATAATAGCAAAGCTATTTTTTCCCTCAGCATCACAAATTGCAAGGGTTTTATTTTTTTCTCTGTGAAAAAGTGGAGACCACCAGCTGAAAAAAAATTTAAACCCAATTTATCAGCAATACAGTTTAATGTTTTATTTGTATAAAAAGATATATGTTGCCCTGTCTCAAAACTGTAATACCACCAGTCACGTGCCGGCGGAGGGCCTTCATCGTACACTTGAGTTGAAAAGATTAGTGTTCTTGTACCATATTTTTCCATCGCCTCTTTAACAAAAACAACTGGGTCTTGTATATGTTCCAGCACCTCAAATGCAGTAATTGCCTCAAATCCATTTTCTGGTTTGGTTACTTCAAAGCCTCTTGCCAAAATGTTGGAGCAGTATTTATCTTCCCAATAAAAATCAAAGCCAAAATCGCGCATCAATCGAACGAGCAATCCATAACCACCAGCAATATCCAAACACCTTCCTTTAATGTCCAAACCAAAATACAATGCAGATGATAGCTTTCTGGCAAGACTTATATTTCGCTGAACAAGTCCAGTATCAGTCATAGCAATCGGATCATTGTATGATTCATCTAACCAGTAGGGTTCTTCAGTTTGTAATAAACCACATTTTGCGCAAGAGTAATATGAAACACGATACTTATTTAATACAGTTTCGGTTTCCAAAGAGGTCTATAAAACATCATTCTAGAAGTATAGAAATCAGCCGTGGCATTTCGCACCATAAAAAGCGGATGTTTTAACGGAAAACTTATTTCATCGGTCTTCATACCTGAAAAGGCACTTCTCAATTTAGTGTGCGTTGCATTTTCGCCAAACCCGATATTTGAGACCAGATTTACGGTCGGCGTAATACTCAACCACCCTTCAAGCCAATTGGCGAAAATCCACTGGTAATCCCAAGTATTAATCTCGTCACGATGTACACGCTCAAAAATCGTTTGCCAGTAGCCGGCTTCACTTGGGTCGCCTACCATATCAGCAAGCCATCCTTCGTCACGGATACGCGGCCACTTTGTCATATTGACGTCGTAGCTCCTATCCCATCGATCACGCCATGATGCCCAGCCCCAGATGTGAACATACTTCGAAAAGTAATAACTATCGTCGTTGCGGTAATTGCCTGATTGAAAGTTATCACCGCTAATCATGCCGATACGTTGGTCGTGACGATAGCAATACAGCAATTCCTGGCAAAATCTAAAAAATGTTGGGGTGGGCAGGCAGTCATCTTCTAAAATAATACCTTCTTTAACATTCTCGAAAAACCAGGTAATAGCATTGCTGACCGCGATCTTACAGCCAAGATTGTCATTTTGGAAGAGGGTCTCAACAGCACATTCCCAATCCACGGCGGTGGCGATATCTCTGGCGTCTGCACACTTTTCCGCCTCACCGGGGCGATCTTTTCTCGGTCCATCGGCGGCGATGAAAAGTTTTAGCGGCCCCGCCTGCCGAATGGCGTCAAAGACCTGTTTGGTCGTATCCGGTCGATTGAATATAATAAACAGCACAGCAGTTTTCAGAGAAGGATGATCAGGTCGATGTTCTGTTGCCATATCAGATCGCATTTCCGCGCAGCCGGACAATACGCCATTTATTATACGCTGTACCTGCACCTCAATTTTGCCGTCCAGTATAATAAAAATTTCTACTTTATGCTTTCGCCTCTTGAAAAATCTGCCTCACTTGTTTTGTCGGCAGATAACAGGACGGGCAGCAAGCCTGTCGATTGATGATATTTGCGCAGATGATACAGTGCGCAAGAATGCCACTCCATGATCGATAATATGCCCCACCCCGGGTTTGCCTGAACAATTCATTTAATCCCGAAATTCGATCACCTTGTGCCTGTCGCAAATAGGCGGAATAAATTAAATGAATTTGTCATTCGGACAAATGTTTTTCTACTTTTAGATGAAAACAGTAGTATAAAATAGTTGGCAATTGCATATGAAATGAAAGTTGCCCATGCAGCACCGACAATTCCATACCTGGGCAACAGCAAAGCATTCAATACGACATTCGAAATTCCACCTGCCAAACAGAAAAGCATGATAAATTTTTGTAAATTTTCGGCGAGAAAGTACTTACTGCTCGCAACACCCAGAAACACAAACACCCCGGCCCAGATGTGGATTTTCAGCACACTGCCGGCTCCCGCATAGGCATTCCCGTATAGCCATGTGATTATCCAGTTTGATATAAAAGTCGTTGGGAGGGCAATGGCGATTCCCATCCAGGTCATTAAATTGTATAGCTTTTGCAGGCGGTCGTTATAAAATTTTTCATCCTTTTTCTTTGCGTTCAGTATCGCAGGAAAAATAGATGTGCAAACGACCATAGGAATGAAATACCACGCTTCCGAGAGACGAACTGCTGCCGCATACGTTCCCACAGCCGCGCTACCCAATATCTCCTTGATCATGATCTGATCGATACGCATATATATAATGATCAGGAAGCCGGACAAAATAAGGGTCCAGGAGTCTCGCAGCAATGCGCCGGCCATGCCCCACTCAAAACGCCACCTGGAAATCTGAACCTTTTCTTTGAGATAGAAAAAAATCAGAACCAGGCCAAGAACACCCGTTTCCAGAACAGTTGCAATGGCAAACCAGATCAAAGAGGCTTGGGAAAAAATAAGAAACAGCCTTGTCAGGGAGGACAATAAAAGAGCACAGAGACCGGCAATGGAAGATAGACGGCCCAACACCTGGGATTGAAAATAGAAATCTACGACCTGAAATGACTGGAGCAGCATGCCTCCGGCAATGATCAGGATCAGCAACTTTGTATCGGTATCGCTGGATGTAAACTGCATGACAAAGGAAACACATCCGAAAAGCATGATGCCTCCCGCCAGTTTGAGAGCGAAAGCGGTTCCGAGAAGCCGATCCCTGTCCTTGATATTCTGAACCAGGTTGCGGACCACAATGCCGTCCAAGCCCAAAGTTGCAAGCGCGGAAAAAAGCCAGACAAAGCTGATGGCGTAACTTAAAAGCCCGAATCGCTCAGGACCGAGATAACGCGCGACGTAGACCCCGACAAATAGTGATATCCCCATTCGGATGATCTTTTCAGCCATTAACCAGGATGTATTGGCTAAAAACCTATTAAACCCCGGAGTTAAATAAAAATTCTTAATAATTCGTAAGAGCATTAATTAATGGTAATGTTATATATTTTTGCCTGACAACCCTTTTGAATGCATCGGATCAGAACGATGGGGCTCCCAGATGAGCAAATGGGGTCGGTTTTCAAGCTCCTCCAGGAAATCGCCAAATTCCTCCCGGGTCAAGACGAGAGAACGTATCTTTCGCTTGATGTAACGTTCAGTTTTTCTGCTCAAATCATTTAAGTGGTATTGGTCAATATCGCCCACAAGTAAAATATCGATAATGCCCGTATCTTTCCCCTCAGCATAGTTATCTATCAGATAAACCCGTTCCAACTCACCGAGTCGGTTGACAATACCATCAATGACCTGATCAATGCCCATAACTTTGCTGACCATGGACTTGAGCTCTGGAAAAAGGGCGTGGTCCGTGTTGGCCTGGTAATACACATTGCGTCCGCTTCGTTCTGATTTCAGCAGGTTGGTTTTTGTCAATTGGTTGAGTTCTTCCCGCACGGCGTTTGTCGAAACATCAAATTCCTTTGCCAGTTCGCGCAGATAAGCCCGTGTTCCCGGATTAAAAAAGAAACGCATCAACAGCTTGATACGAGTTTTCGATGCAATAATTCCCGATAATAGGTTATCCAAAATAAACCTCTTTATGAGTAGATATTTTATACATAATACCGTAATTATTACTTTCTGTCAAATTTAATTCAACCGGCAGCCTGGTTTCAACTACTGACAATTCAAGTGTGCGATCGCGTCGGCATCGATTTATGCATAGTGATGGGATATAACTCAAACCATTAGTCATCTATGCGCATTAAAAAGAAAAGCTGGCAACGGAATTGGATCGATCAAGATAGCAGGCTTTTTTCAGAAATAATAAATCAGCCATAGATAGGCACTGTCCGGCGTTTTGCTACGGATGTCGGTACCGGGCAGGGTGAATCCGCCATACTCGCTGCCCCGGTCTCCCCAATAAAAATTCAGGCCGCCGGTCAGTTGCAGGTTCTGGGTGATGTCCCAGGTGGCATAGGGCTGCAGGACCCCTGAAGGGTCCTTGAGGTTGTTGATGGCAGTCAAAGAGACCTTGAGCAGCGGATGCAGTTCAATTTCCAGGTGCCCGCTCAGGTAATTGCGGCCTAGCACAAACAGCTCGCCCCGGGCCAAGCGTTCAAAAATGGCAGGATCCGTTAGGGCTTTGCCGTAGTCGTTTTCCCCCAGGCCGTTGAAATAATATTCGATAAAACCGTAAATGTTTTTTCCGAACCACACCCAGGAATAGTCCATGTTGGCGACTATGGAAAGATAGTTGTCGCCGTCATGGCGAAAGGTCCAGGTGCCGTCCAGGCGCCAGGCGGTGTTGCCCAGGTAACCCGTGCTGCCGATGCCGGCCACTTCATCCTTGTAGTGCCTGGCCCCCATGAGATCAAATTCGGTGTTGCCGGCGGAAAAATGCAGTTTGCCAGCCGCCGAATTTTGATTCGACTGAATTTCGTGATTTTCCGGATTTCGACGGGCCACGTAAAGGCCCTGGAAATTGCCGATATTGGGTATTTGAAGCTGGACGTTGACCATGTCATCACCGATCTTGTAGTCGCGGTCAATGGCCGTGGGGGCAAAAGGGTTAAACAGATCCATGGGGTTGAATACAAATCCGCCGCCCCAGGTGACGGCCTGCCGTCCGATCCGCACCGCTCCCCACTGGCCGTTGATGTCCACAAACAGGCGGTCCAGCCGTTGTAACAAAAACCAGCTGTCTTCTTCCTTTATGGTGTCGGTAAGATCCAAAAAGCGGCGATCGTCATTCAGTGGTGTGCCCGGCAAAAAGGTCCTGCGTTTAAGAGCCGGAAGCAGGCTTTCCAATTGCTTTTGTTTGCGGATGGAGTCTCCTCCGACCCAGAGCAATTCGTAGTCCGCTTCAAAATACAGAAAATCCGTGAAAAAGGTTTCATTGATCAGCCGCAAATTGGCGCTGCCGTCGTAATAGGTACCGGTGCCCACCGGCGCAAAAATGGTGTCGTCCGTCACCCGGGAGGAGACGCCGGCGGTTTTGAGGCGCCCGCCCCAGTGGGTGTCGATGTTTCCCCAAAATGATTTAAAAGTGGATTTAGATGAAATGGGGGCAGGGGATAGTTTGCTGTTTGATTGAGCCCGGGCAAAAGTTGCGGTGTTGTTAAAAAATGCGAGTGAAATCACAATCCCGCAGACAAGGAGCAATTTTTTTTTTAAGCAGCATCTGTACATAAAGGCAGGATCCAAATCACGACTGGAAGCCGATGCCACAGGCACCCGTCCGATTATCAGCAGAATGTCGCCATTGTATTACTACGGACTGCCGGCAACGGACAGACAGACCAATTTTCACTTCACCCGGTCCTCCTGAAGCCGGCCGTCATGTAATAAGATGAGGCGTCGGGCATAATCCATCACCATTTTGTCGTGGGTGGAGAAAATAAAGGTGACCTTCTTTTCGGCGTTCATTTGCTGCATTATTTCCAGCAGGCCGTTGCCGGTTTTCGAATCCAGATTAGCGGTGGGCTCATCAGCCAGTACGATGGAAGG
>NBLJ01000079.1 GCA_002084545.1 Desulfobacteraceae bacterium 4572_123
CCCCTCAAGGGTGGCAATAATCTTCTGGGCGGTACGGGCGCCGATACCCTTAAGGCGTTTGAGTGTATCAACATCCCTGGATTCGATGGCGCCGGCGATTTCCCTCACGGGAATATGCATCGCCTTAACCGCTTTCAGGGGACCAATGGCATCCACTGATATAAAAGATTGAAAAAAATCCTTCTCGATTTCAAGGTTGAAACCTATCAGTACAGGCTTGGGCTGCCGGTCGGTCTGGTAATAAAAGATATAAAGAGAAATTTCATCACCCTCCTGCCGGGAATTCATACTTTCCATCACCACCACCGGCAAAAGAATTTCATAGCCGACCTGACTGGCAAGCAAAAGAATCTTATCCTCTTCCTTTTTTAAAAGCCGGCCTTCCAGATAACCGATCATATGACGGCTCCATTTACAAAAAGCTTGGACCTTTGCGCTTAGCGTTTTGCCATTAGCGTTTAGGTTAAAAAAACCCGGGCATTACACGAATGAAAAGTAATACCCAACAGTTGATCGTTTGTAGCAATAAACATCCTGTAATCATAAAATTGATGGCTAACAGCTAAAAGCTGATCGCTAATGGCTAACCTCACAGGTTAAAAAATTTACAGACCAAGGGCCGGGATGCCGGCACCAGAACAGCACTCTCTTTATCAACCCCTCGACCGGGCATACCTGTACATGCCGATCATGGCAAGGGCCAGGGCATCCGAAGAATGGAAAGGCCGGATAAGTGCTTCCCGGTTCAGTTCATGTCTGACCGCTTTTTCAAGCTGGGCCTTGCTTGCATTTCCGTTGCCGGTGAGGATCTGTTTTGCTTCCCGGACCGATACTTCAACAACCGGAATCTTGTGCTGACATCCGGCCAGCAGAATAACCCCGGTCACCTTTCCCAGAACAATGCCCGACTTGGGATATTTTTCCAGAGAAAAAACATCCTCCACCACCATAATGTCAGGATTTTCAGTTGTGAGCACATGGGAAAGTTTGTTGTAAATAAGATGTAGACGCTGGGGAAGTGAAATTTTCTTTGACGTATTGATGCTGCCGAAGGAATAGCCGTCGACCTTGATTCCAGACCCCCTCACAACGGCAACTCCGGTTGCCGCCAGTCCCGGGTCAATGCCGATTATTCTGGCCATTAATACTATAGCCCTTTCAATTTCTTTTGTGCAATCTGGGCTTCTTTTGATTTGGGATATTTTTTAATCAGTTCCTTCAGGAGCAATCGGGCATTGGCCTTGTCTTTGAGATTATCAAAACTGAATCCCTGTTTTAAAAGTGCGGCGGCCACCTTGTTACCTTTGGGATATTTTTCAATGACCTTCTGGTATTCAAGAATTGCCTTTTCATACCATTTTTCCCGGTAATAAATTTCACCGATCCAGAACTGGGCATTATCGGCATTTTTTGATTTTGGATACCTTTTGATCAGGGCACTGAACCCTTTCAGGGCTGCATCAAAATCACCCGCATCAAATTTCTGTTTGGCCTGGAGATATCTCTCTTCCTCGGTAAGGATGCGCTGCACCTGCTCTGGAATTTTCTCATCTACAGCCACCTTGTTTTTTTCCAGATTCAGATATTGCTCCAACTGAGTAATCCGCTGTTCTCCTTCAAAAACAGAAGCCTGAAGCTGCTGCATCAAAGTTTCATATTTCGAGTAAGCATCTCTATTTACCGTACCCTCTTTTTTTAAAGTATACTCGATTTTATCCAGCCTGCCGTTTAATTTGCGAATTTCAGCTTCGAGCTCGCCAATGCTGGCGGTTGCGGCCGCGGATTGGTTTTTAATATTCTGTTCGGCGGATTCCCGGACCTGATTGAGATCTTTTATTTCGGCTTCCAGAGCAGAATGCATCTTCCCCAGATCAACAGCCTTGCGGTCCATGGCCCGCATGCGGTTTTCCATTGACATCAGCCGGTTATGAAGCAGGTTGACATCTTCTTGAAAAGCACATCCGGAAAATAAAAAGATTACACAAAATGCCGTTAAGAAAGCTGGTTTCATAATAGCCACCCTCCTGTTGATAAAAATGCAAAATCCACCAAAAAATTACCCGCCTAATCGGCGGGCAATTAAAAAATACTTATTACGGAATCGTCTTTTTTAACAGCCGTTTTCCGTTTCCAGACTTTGCCGGAAAATGCGGCACCTCTCAAGGGAGTTGCGGGATGCCGCATCTCATACAACGGAGAACTCTTTTTAATCGACAACAAAATGGGCCCGCCGATTCTTGGCCCACGCTTCCTCATTATGACCTGTGTCAACGGGACGTTCTTCGCCGTAACTGATGGTCGACAGACGACTGGCGTCTATGCCCAGATTCACCATATATGCCCTGGCTATCTCGGCCCGTTTGTCCCCTAATGCCAGGTTGTATGCATTAGTGCCTCTTTCATCACAATGTCCTTCAATCGTCACCGATGCATTAGGATTGACACGCATCCACTGGGCTTTGCTCATCAAAATATCCTGAGATAATCCTGAAAGCACGTAACTGTCGAATTCAAAATAGATATCTTCGTTAACAAACATGCTTTTAGCCGCCATTGCCTCGCGTGCCGCGGCTTCTGCGGCTTCCGCCTTAAGACGTTCTTCTTCGAGAGCGTTTTGCCGGGCAAGCTCCTCCTGCTGAGCTTTTTCAGCGGCCAGTTTGGCGGCGGCTTCAGCCGCGGCATCTTCCGTGGCCGTGTCGACCTCCGCCTGCGGCTGCTGGCTCAGAGTCGGCTCCGACTGAACCGTCTTTTTCGCACATGAAGTAAAGAAAAGTAACCCCGGCATAACAAGCAACAAAGCTAAACATATCAACATTCTTTTCCGCATTTTACCTCCTTCTAAAAAATGAGCATTCAATTATTGGCAATAATAGATGACCATTGCGGGTTGCTCTGTTCTCCCGGCAAAGTCAGCAGACGCCTTTGATCCGTTCCGTATGCCGTCATGACATAGATCCTTGATAAGCCTTCCCGGGTGGAACTGAATGCAATCATGCTTGCATCCGGAGACCAGGTCGGGCTTTCGTTATTTCCGGCATCATGGGTGATCTGCATCAGCCCCTGGCCATCCGTACCGATCACCATGATATTGATATGGCCGTTTCCCATTGCCGAATAGGCAATCTTGTCTCCCGCCGGCGACCAGCTTGGCTGGGTGTTATAGCGTCCCTCAAAGGTCAGCCGTGTCACCTGGCCGGTTTCCAGATGTTTAATATAAATCTGGGGGGTGCCGCCACGCTGAGAAACAAAAGCCATCTGTTTTCCATCCGGAGAAAACGACGGAGAGACGTCAATGCCCCGGCTGTTAGTTAGTCTTTTAATAATTTTCCCACTTCCGGTCAACAGGTAAATTTCCTGATCCCCGGAAAAAGAGAGCGTTGCCGCCAGGGCAAATTGACCCGGAACCCACGCGGGAGTAGCATTGATGCCTTTCCTGGCGACAATCGCCCCCCGCTTTTGTCTTAAATTTCTTATAAAAAGATCCGGTTTCCCGTTTAAAAATGAAGTGTAGGCGATCCATTTATTATCCGATGACCAGGCCGGTGACAGGGTAATATGTTTTGTTCTGGTCATTTGCTCGGGATGATAACCGTCAAATTCACAGGCATAAATTTCCTTATTACCGGTTCCCGTGGACACAAAGGCAATTTTGCTGTTAAACAGCCCGCGCTCGCCTGTCAGCTTGAAAATAACTTCACTGCAGAAACGATGAATCATTTTTCGCTGGCCTTTTTTTATCCCCTTGTATCTTTTGCCGACCAGCAGTTTCTCCTTGAATGTGTCAAACAGGCGCAGCTCAATTTCAAGCTGGTTGCCATGCATTGAATAACCACCTGTAATCAACAGTTCCGAGCCTACTGCAGTCCAGTTTTGAAAATTTATTTCGGGCATCTTGATGGCCGGTCCCTCCGGCTTTATCAAAAATGCCCCCCGATCCAGCATTTTAAAATAACCGGTAAACTCAAGGGCATCGGACAGCATGTCGGCGGCCTGCCGGGATATCCGGGCATCGACGGAATTTTCCGATAAATTTTTAAACACCGGGATGGCAATCGGGACCTTGCGCAAAAAAGGGTTGCTGATATTGATATAAGTGTAATCCGCAACACTCACACTCGTCATAAAAAAAAATAAAATAAGCGTGCCGGCTAAATATGTTACTGTTTTTTTATATCCTGCAATCACGATATTTCTTATCATTGTTTTACTCAGTGTGTATAAGTAAAGAAATTTAATTGATCCCCTCGGGTGTAAATTCCAGCCCCATCCTCACATAGGGCCGCCTGATCCCTTCGGGATGCCTCTTGACTGGATTGGATTTCCGAATCGCATTATAGGCCGATTCATCAAGGTAATTATTGCCTGATCGATCCGTAAAAAAAATATCTTTGATTTCACCATCAGGCATAATTTTAAATACCAGGCTGACCTTCAAATCACTGCGTCCTCCGGCCAACTGACCGGAAAAAGCCCAGTTTTTCTGAATCTGGTAAGCAACTTCAACCCGATAAATATCGATCAGTTCAAGAATTTGACCGGTAGTCAAACCCGATTTCAGCCCACCCTCCGAGCCGCTTTGTCCGTCAGGGCTTGCAGTTGACAGTGGTTTGCGGCCTACCGGTTTATCGGTATCACCAACCTTTTGTCTTAACTTATCGATGGCTCTCTTCAGCGGATCGGGTTTGGATTTATCGATATCCTTTTCAATTCGCCTGATAGCACTTTTTAATACCTTTGTGCGCTTGAATGTCTTTTTTTTAAGCGACCGTTTCGGCTTTTTGGAAATCTTTTTTTTTACAACCGTCTTTTCCGGCTTCTTTCTAACGCTTACATCCGGCTTCTTTTTAATACTTACATCCGGTTCCGGTTTAATCTCGGGTTGCGGTTCCGGTTTGATGTCGGGTTGCGTTTTTTCCAGCACAGCCTGTGGTTCCGGTTCAGCAGCGGCCTCTTTAATCGGCTGCTTTACTGCTTCCGGTGCTGAAAAACTTACCATACTGACGTCAATAACGGAAGGAAGAAATTTTTTCTGAGGCTGCAGTGTCGGCCCATAAATTAAGATAACAAAAAAAACCACATGGCATAAAACCGAGACCATATAGGTCAAAACAACGGTTCGAGTATTCTTTTGTGGTCCGAAATTTACGGTCGCCCGTGCATCAACAGATTTCTTCATCAAATTACTGCTTTTTGCCCGATCTCTTTTCATCTTCCTGTAAAGGCACTGTAATCATGCCAAGCTTTTCGACTCCCGCATCCTTTATCTCGGCCATTACACCAACTACCATGCCGTAAGATACGGTTTTATCGGCGCGAAAATATACCTCACGATCCTTGGTACTCTTTAGTATCAGGATCAGCTTTTCCCGAAGAAAATCAGGTTCAACCTGGAGATCATTGATAAACACCTGGTTTTGATCATTCACGGTAACAATAAGATGCTCTTTTTCCGAAGGAAGCGGCTGGGTGGAAGCCTCGGGCAGATCAACGTTGACCCCCTGCACCATCATGGGCGCCGTCACCATGAAAATAATTAAAAGGACAAGCATTACATCCACAAACGGTGTGACATTTATGTCCGACATCAAACTGTCCTGGTTTCCTCCGATAGTCATCGACCATTCCCCTTTGAACTTAGAATATCCCGTTCAATAATATTTAAAAAATCCGAGGAAAAACTATGCAGTTCAGACTCGATGATCCGAATTTTCTGCATAAAATAGTTAAATGCAATGACCGCCGGGATGGCGACCGCCAATCCCGCCGCAGTTGCGACCAGTGCCTCTGAAATACCGGGCGCCACCACCGCCAGGCTTGCGGACCCTCTTTGGCCGATACCATGAAAAGAATTCATAATTCCCCAAACCGTTCCGAACAATCCGATAAACGGGGTGGTATTCCCGGTTGTAGCCAGAAACGGCACCATTTGCATCATTCGCATGGTTTCCGTATTCGTAGCCCTCCGCAGGGCTCTTTTAAGGTTATCCGATCCAGCGAACTTGGCACTCAGGGGCAGGCTCTCTTTTCCCTTTGATTCAATCCCCTGACCAACCAGGGAAACACCGGACTTACTGAGTTTTTTCAGCTCAAGATAGCCGATCCGGAAAACCCGGGCAATGGGGCTGCCGTGCAGTTGTCTGGCCCGTGCAAACGCATCTGAAAGATCCCGGCTTTTCCAAAAAAAATCAGTAAAAAGCGCGGATTCTTTAAAAGCCCTGCGTATATAAAAATACTTGATTAAAATTATGGCCCAGGATGTGATGGAAAAAAAAAGCAGCAAAAACAGCACCAACTGCACCATCAAACCTGCGTTAGTCACCATCTGGATGATATCTATCTGTCCGGAAATCATAAATCCGCTCCGCTTTGCATAGTGTCCGAGAATAATAAAATCGTCAGCATAAAAGTCTCACGTAAACCTGATTCAGGCAGCTTCATAACCGTACATCAAAAAAGACCAATTGATTTGATATATCGACCCGATTGATAAAAATACATAAAAATAACACGGTAAAAATCCAACTGAGCAAGGAAAGATAATATAAATACGTCATGGGTGTCAAGGAGGTTTTGGGCATGTAATAGTCCATGGTAAAATTCAGAATCACGATATAAAAAAATATACCGTTTAAAAAAACACCTGCCCGCTGATAAGAAAAAAACAGCTTTATGCATTCAACCATTTGATATGATAATTAATATAGAATACTATAAATAACCCTTCAATAATTACATTGACAGATCGAACATTTATCAATAGGTATTACTTTTATATTAAAAAACCGCTTAAACAAGCCGCATCGGTATTATTAAATAAATGCAGCGCCTTACGAACATACGTCGACATTTTTTCTAATAAAACCTGCGATATAGGCTTGTCATACTTATTAATCTACTCACAATAAATTCCGGAGGAATTATGAACTGGTTTACTCAAACCCTTGGATCGTCCATCGGTAAGAAGCTGCTTATGGCACTGACCGGCTTCTGTTTTATAGGCTTTTTAACGGTCCACCTGGCCGGAAATCTCACCGTTTACGGAGGTGCGAATGCCTTTAATTCCTATTCCGAACATCTGCACGCATTAGGCCCGCTGGTTACCGTGGCCGAATGGGGTCTGCTGGCGCTGGCACTCATCCATGTGCTTATCGGCTCAACCCTTTTTTATCAGAATATCAGTGCCCGCCCGGTTCGTTACAAGGTCAGCAAACGCGCCGGCGGCCGTACAATCGGATCCGCCACAATGCCCTATACCGGTTTTTTACTGCTTGCATTTGTTATTTTACACCTGATGAACTTTCACTTTGTGGATAAAACCGATACCACCACCTTTCAAATCGTATCTCACACATTTGGCAGCCCGATCTACATCGGCATCTATATTGCGGCCATGATTGTGGTAGCGGTGCATGTCAGCCACGGACTCTGGAGCGCCTTTCAAACCCTTGGCGTCAATCATCCCAAATACATGCCATTTATCATGGGATTAGGAGTTACCGTCAGCGTTATTTTCGGTATTGGTTTCGGCTTTCTCCCCATCTATATTTCG
The DNA here is from genome assembly GCA_002084545.1 of Desulfobacteraceae bacterium 4572_123. Taxonomy (GTDB): domain Bacteria; phylum Desulfobacterota; class Desulfobacteria; order Desulfobacterales; family 4572-123; genus 4572-123. Next base: position 7,550 of record NBLJ01000079.1, read on the forward strand.
TTAATTGCATAAGGAGGTTTCAATGCAGCTTGATGCAAAAATCCCGGCCGGCCCGCTTGCGGAAAAATGGGATAACTACCGCGGCAAAATGAAACTGGTCAATCCGGCCAATAAAAGAAAATTCACTATTATCGTTGTAGGTACGGGCCTGGCCGGGAGCAGTGCTTCGGCAACCCTGGCCGAACTCGGCTATAATATTAAAACATTCTGTATTCAGGACAGCCCCAGACGCGCCCACAGCATAGCGGCTCAGGGCGGCATCAACGCCGCCAAAAACTACCCCAATGACGGGGACAGTATCTGGCGCCTTTTTTACGATACCATCAAGGGCGGCGACTTCAGATCCCGTGAAGCCAATGTTTACCGGCTGGCTCAGGTCAGCAACAACATAATCGACCAGTGCGTGGCACAGGGAGTGCCTTTTGCCAGGGATTACGGCGGCCTCCTGGTAAACCGCAGCTTTGGCGGGGCTCAGGTGTCACGTACATTCTACGCCCGGGGTCAGACCGGACAGCAACTGCTTTTAGGGGCTTACAGCTCATTGTCCCGTCAGATCGCCGGCGGCAAAGTTCAACTGTTTACTCGTCGTGAAATGGTTGACCTTGTTCTGGTCGACAACAAAGCCCGCGGTATCATCGTCCGCAATTTGATCACCGGAGAGATGGAGTGCCATGCCGCAGATGCGGTCATCCTTGCCACCGGCGGGTACGGAAATGTGTTTTATCTGTCTACAAACGCCACATCCTGCAACGTCGGGGCAGCCTTTAAGGCCTACCGGCGAGGAGCCCTGTTTGCCAATCCCTGCTATACCCAGATCCATCCTACCTGTATCCCTCATACGGGTGATTATCAGTCCAAGCTGACGTTAATGAGTGAAAGTCTGCGCAACGACGGCAGGGTATGGGTGCCGCGCAATCCCGACGACAAAAGACCGCCCGATCAGATCCCGGAAGAAGACCGGGATTATTACCTGGAAGAAAAATATCCCAGTTTCGGAAATCTGGTGCCCAGGGATGTAGCCTCCCGCAACGCCAAGGAACAATGCGATGCGGGAAAGGGAGTTGGTCCTACCGGCTATGCCGTTTATCTGGATTTTACCGATGCTATCAAACGCGATGGGAAAGAGGTGATTCGTAAAAAATACGGTAATTTATTCGATATGTATCATAACATCATCGATGAAGATCCTTACCAGACCCCCATGATGATTTATCCGGCGTCTCATTATGCCATGGGCGGGTTGTGGGTGGATTATGAACTCCAGAGTAACATCCCGGGACTGTTTGTCCTGGGCGAAAGTAATTTCTCGGATCACGGGGCCAACCGGCTGGGGGCCAGCGCCCTCATGCAGGGACTGGCGGACGGCTATTTTGTCATTCCATACACTATTGCCCCCTACCTGGCGGAATCGGGCGTTTCCGATGTTACAACCGAGCATCCTGCATTTACGGATGCGGCCAATGAGGCGGACGACGCCATAAAAAAACTGATGTCGATTAAAGGCAAACGAACCGCCGATAGTATTCACCGCGAACTCGGCAAAATCATGGTCAACCACGTGGGTATGGCCCGCAATGAATCCGGACTTAAAAAAGCTGTCGAACAAATCCAGTCCCTGAGTGAAGAGTTCCGGCAAAATCTTTTGATTCCTGGAACCGATAAGGACTACAACCTCAGCCTGCAAAAAGCTACTCGTCTGGCCGACTATCTCGAATTTGCCGAACTGCTGACAATGGATGCCCTGGCACGCGAAGAATCCTGCGGTTGTCATCTGCGTGAAGAATCCCAGACCGAAGAAAATGAGGCCCTGCGTGACGATAAAAATTATCGACATGTCGCTGCCTGGGAATATACCGGTTATGGGAAAAAACCAAAACTTCACAAAGAGCCTCTTACCTTTGAAAATGTCGAATTAACGCAAAGGAGTTACAAGTGACACACGCAACTGATACCATTAATATAACGCTGACGTGTGCGGCTGTGTAGTCAACGGCACGGCCCATGGTCCTGAAAAGGCTATGACCCTGTGTCAGTTACACATGCGCAAGTTTAAAAACGGCGATACCATTGTGGTGGAACCGTTTCGGGCCAGGGCATTCAAGGTTATCAAAGACCTGGTTATCGACCGAAGCCCCCTTGACAAGATCATCCAGGCCGGGGGATATGTGTCCATGAATACCGGCGGAGCAGCGGATGCCAACAGCATCCTCATCTCCCAGGTAACCGCTGAGAAAGCCATGGACGCTGCCGCGTGCATCGGCTGCGGCGCCTGTGTGGCCGCCTGCCCGAATGCATCAGCCATGCTTTTTGTCAGCGCCAAGGTATCCCAACTGGCCCTGCTGCCCCAGGGACGGCCCGAAGCGGCCCAGCGCGCAATAAACATGGTTCGTACAATGGATGCCTGCGCTTTCGGTAATTGTTCCAATGAACGGGAATGCGAAAACGTATGCCCCAAGGAAATTTCGATCGTCAATATCGCCCGGCTGAATCGCGAATTCATTAAATCGTCTTTTGCTTCGGATGCCGCGTGAAAATAAATAATGGATTGCATGTCGAGAAGTGAGAAGTGAGAAGTTGTGGTATCGCTCCTGCCCGCCATCGCTCTCGCTCAGGCGAGGCGGGCGGGTCGCTCTATCTATTTTATTTACTTAACCAGGTTCCATTGTAATCCGCTTAATTTAAAGATTAAAATAAACACAATTTTCAGAATTTAGTTACTAAGGCCGTACATATTATGGAAACATGGCATACCATATTCAATAAATTGACCGAACTGCTCGATGCGAAAACAACTTGGCCGGGCATATTTGTAAAAACCCTCATTGTTCTGGCAGTTACCTTTACAGTCTGGGTAATTATAAAAAAAGTTCTTTCCGTTGTTGCAAAACGGATAAAAAAACTCAACCTGTTTGATATCAACGATGAGCTATTTTTTATCATCCGTAAATCCGTTCGCTATTTTTTAATTCTTATTGCAGGAACATATCTGATCCGGCTGTTTGGCATTACCTTTCTGGAAAAAGCATTTCATGCCCTGCTAATTATTTTAATTGCCGCACCCGTCAAAAATTTTTTAATCATCACACTGAGCTATCTTGAAAGCAGCATTGCCGAAAAAACCGAAACCAAGGTCGACAATATCATCTTTGACCTGCTCAATAAATTTGCAGGGGTCATTGTTTATGCATTTGCGATCGTTCTGGCTCTTGATTTGCTGGGAATAAATGTCATGCCGTTTATTGCCGGTGCCGGTATCCTGGGTGTAGCTATCGGTTTTGCCGCCAAGGATACGTTGTCCAACCTGATCGCCGGTGTTCTTCTGATTATAGACCGCCCGTTTGAGATCGGCGATCGAATCGAGGTATGGAGTGCCCCTGCCGGAAGCTCTACATGGGGCGATGTGATTGATATTGGTCTGCGGGCTACTAAAATCAAAACAACGGATAATATTGTCATCATAATTCCCAACAATGAAATTATGACCCGGGACATCGTGAACTACACGATTATTTCTTCTAAAATAAGGGTCAGAATCAATATCGGAATCGCATATGAATCGGACCTGGAAACAGCCAAAGCCGCAATTTTACGAATCGCCGAAACCGTGACCTGGGTAGTTAAAAACCCCGGACCCAAAGTTGTTGTCCGCAATTTCGGTGAGTCTTCCGTGGATCTCCAGTTACGGGTGTGGATTCATGACGCGCGCAAGCGGATGGATACGATCTCCATGATTACAGACAAAGTTAAAGGCGAGTTTGACAAAAGCGGAATTGAAATACCTTATCCAAAACGCAACATTACCATCATTCAAAAAAACATATAAGGCCCGGCACAGCTTAAAAAATGATGAAATTAACTATCAAAGAGGTAGCTCAATGCCTGAACCTGCCCGCAGATACCGTGCAGCGCTGGATCAGACAGGGAAGAATTCCATTAAACAGCACCGGATCGAGTTGCACATTCAAGCTGTCGGCTCTGAAAAAATGGGCTGCCGAACATAACCTGAGTTATGCGCCGAATACCCCGGGCCAGGAAGATTCACGGATTCACACCGCCGGGCTCGAAAGCCTGTTTTCCGTCATGCGGCGCAGCGGAATATTTTACAATATTCATGGTGATAATCCTGAATCGGTATTACAGGAAGCCGTGAACAAAATTCCTGAATTAGAACACTCCCTGAAAGCAACCATTTATTCAAGACTCCTTGAAAGAGAAGCCCTGGTATCCACGGGCATAGGACAGGGGATTGCCATACCTCATCCCAGGTCCCCCTTGACCGGGCATATCTCCCGGTCGCGGATCATTACCTGTTTTCTTGAAAATCCAGTCAATTATGCCGCCATCGACGGTATGCCGGTGTTCATGCTGTTCATCCTGCTGAGCCCTTCGACCAAAATCCATCTTCACCTTTTGTCGCGCATCGCCTACTGCCTGCGTGATGCATCTTTTGTAGATTTTTTAAAAACAACCCCTGACCCTGATTCGTTTTTCAGCAGAATAAAAGCCATTGAAAAACACCTTGATGATGCGGATAATTTTTAAACAATGAAATTATTAAATTTGCTGAAACAGTGGCGTTATCCATCCAGATGGCACCTTTTCCGCATGGATGACCGGCTTTTGCTGATTGTAATCGGTGCCATCGTGGGCATATGCAGCGGCATGGCGGCCGTGGCACTCAACCGCTCACTGCTGTTCATACTTGAAGGGCTCCACCCTTACCGACGTATATGGTGGGCTTTTATCCTGCCGGGAGCCGGCGCCGCCCTGTCTTCAATATTTCTAAACAAAATAGTCAATGAAGGCGCCGGACACGGAGTTCCCGAAGTTGTGTATGCCGTTTCCCGTTATGGCGGTCTGATGCGTCTGCGTTCAAGCTTCTCCAGGCTGATATCCAGTTGCCTGACCATCGGCAGCGGCGGGTCGGCCGGCCCTGAAGCTCCGGTTGTCATGAGCGGCGCCGCCATCGGCTCCAATATTGCCGGATTTTTCTCGTTAAACGACCGCCAGCGGGTGGCACTTGTGGGATGCGGTGCCGCCGGTGCTATCTCTTCGATATTCAATGCCCCCATCGCCGGCATGATTTTTGCTGTTGAAGTGATTATAGGGGAATGGACAGCTTTGAATATTATTCCCATAGCCATCGCCTCGGTTGCGGGAACAGAGGTCAGCCGTTTTCTCCAGGGCAATCAAATTGCTTTTTCACATCGTCAATTTGACATTTCTTCTCTTGATATCTCGGCCTGTATCGGCCTTGCCGCAATGACCGCTATTACTTCCATTGCATTGACCCGCGTCATCCGGGGTGTAGGGGGGCTGTCGGGCCGGGTCTCTTTGCCGGCATGGGTGCGGGCAGCCGGGGGAGGTTGTCTGGTAGGCGCTGTCGGTTTATATTTACCGGTGGTTTTAGGTGAAGGATATCATTCGATTCATCAAATGATCGAAGGTCTCTATACCCCCGGCATTATTATCGTTACCCTTGCCATGCTGGCCAAAATCATTGCCACCGGGCTAACTCTCGGTTCCGGCGGTTCAGGTGGCATCTTTGCCCCCTGTCTTGTCATTGGAAGTTTTACAGGACTGGCCTATCACCGCCTGCTTGTTTTATTGTGGCCGTCAGTACCCTGGGTCAATGAAGGATGCTATGCTCTGCTGGGCATGGCCGGGCTTATCAGCGGGATACTTCAGGCCCCGCTAACCGGGATTTTTCTGATTGTTGAAATCAGCGGCGGGTACGAAGTGATGCTGCCGCTGATCATTGTCTCTGCAATTTCAACAACCCTTAGCAATTACATTGAGCCTGCTTCTTTTTACCTGAAAGAACTTGTGGAAAAAGGCCATTTACTGCGGCCTGGCACGGATGCCCGCGTACTGGCCGACCTGAGTGTCTATGAACTGCTCGAAAAAGACTGTATTACTGTCAATCCTGACATGCTGCTGCGTGATTTTATTAAAATAGTCAAGCGGTCACACCGCAACTATTTCCCGGTGGAAGATAAAAAAACCGGGCAATTCCTTGGCATGATTCATCTGGACGATATCCGGCCTTATCTCTTTAACCCGGGTATGTATGATGCGGTCTTCCTTGAACAGATAATGAATGAGAAACCTGAAATCGTATCACCCGAGGATGATCTTTCCGATATCCTGCATCGCATGGACAACAATCATCTGTTCAGCATGCCGGTCGTGGCCGGCAACAGATTCCAGGGAATGATCTCCAAAGCCACTTTGCTGGATCAGTACCGCAAGGAACTTATGGTGCAGACAAACCGGTAAATCGGACACAAATTTTGATATCCCTCATTTAAAAAAGGAAACAATTATGGATTTAAAACTTCTTCATATTTTCAGGAACACACCTTTTGGACGCGAAACACTTCTCCAGTCCGGCTATTTTTGCAAAAAAATGGATGTAGTACCGGTGGTGTACCTTCCTGTTTCAACAAAATTTTTAATGTATTTTGAAAACGATGTCGTTCAGATCGATCTTGACGAATCTTATCTTACATCCCCGGAAACTGCCCGGCAACATGCAACTGAAATTCTTAAACAGCGGGATCTCAAGCCCCGGTTTTTAAAGCCAAGGCACTATACGGCTTCAACCCTGCCGGATATTCCGACCAATTTCGATTTTATGTGCTGTCCCCGCAGCATCAGCGATCTGTCATCCAAAATCGGTCTGGGGTATATTGGTCCCCGGGTGAGACGCATCGTTAATTCAGCCCTGTTCCCTGTCCTTGTCACCAGCCCTGCATACAAAAAATGGCAAAGTATTGCGGTACTCTTCGGGGGATCCGCCAATGCTGTAAACGCCCTCAAGCTGGGTATTCGTATCAGTCGTGCAACCGGCATGCCGCTGGATGTGTATACCCAGGTCGAGGGAGGATCCGTCGATTCGTACAAAAAAATAATCCGGGATGAAAATCTTGAAAAAGATATGCAACGTTACATCGGGAAATGGCATATGTTTGAAGATGGTAAATTTAAAGACAACCTCTATAAAATTCCCCACGAAGCACTGGTGGTTGTGGGGGCCTTTGGCCATGGTCTGATACGCGATATTATGTTCGGGAGTAAAATGGAACAACTCCAGTCCACCATTTCCAATAATCTTTTGATTGTCGGCCCCAAATACACGGCCCAGTCCTGATAAGAGGATAGACCATGAATAAACCCCGGCAAAAGCCGGCCATGAGCCAGAAAATTTTCAAAATGGGATTTTCAGTAGCCACGGTCTCCGCATATCTTTTATGCTGCGGCTTTGCGGATACAGCTACACCGATTTCCATAAAAAAATTGTCTAATGTATGGAACGGCACAAGGGAAGAATTGTTGATGGCATTAAAACAGCTTGAAAAAAACGGTATTGTGCAATGCATTTTGACGGATCATCGGGAGAATAAGTTTTACAAGCTTATCGATGCGCAAGGCTGGAACGCGCCTGTACTCTGAAACGGCCTTTTGAACAACTTTTATTACGATTTAGGATGCATGTTGTCAAGTTCCTCCTGAACACAGGCTTTTATAATATCGGCGGGGATATCGGTCCGGATGCCGGGGCATGATGCGGCCATGATATGCCAGTTTTCGACGTCCACCAGTACGCTGTCGATAAAAGGCCAGCAACTGCACATCCTCGGCTTGACAGGATGTATCGTACAGACCCCGTCCCAGAATACACAATATCCGTTTTGGCCCTGGGCCAGAACCGGACGGCTGCCGGACATCTGACAGTACTCTGTGACAAAGCTTTGCAGATCCGCATGGATGTATCGGGCAATATTTTTTATATCCTCTTTGGTGACAAAAGTGCCGCCATAGCCCCGGCAGCAGTCACCGCATTTTTGACAGTTGAAAATATCCGCCGGAGTGATGTTGCTATACTGCATGGCGGGTCTCCATGGCTCTTTTTAAAGTAACCTGATCAACAAATTTCAAATCTCCGCCAATGGGCACTCCCGAAGCAATCCGGGTCACTTTAACCGGCTGATTCTTAAGTCGCTGAAAAATATAATCGGCGGTGGCTTCACCTTCGACATTCGTGTTTGTTGCCAGAACCACTTCTTTGATACAACCGGAAGAGATTCTGGTCAGCAACTCCCTGATTCTGATGTCGTCCGGCCCGATCCCGTCCATGGGTGCAAGGCATCCGCCCAGTATATGGTACAAACCCTGAAACGCACCTGATTTTTCAAGGGCCACCATATCGGCCGGCTGTTCGACGACACAAACCAGAGCCGCGTTTCGGGCCGGATTCCTGCAGATACCGCACAGTTCACCGTCGCTTAACCCGAAACACGAAGAACAGAGCTGTACATTGTCTTTCAGACCGATGATGCTGCGCGCAAGCTGTTCCGCATCACCGCGGGGAGCTTTTAAGATATGCATGGTAAGCCGTTCAGCGGTTTTTTCACCAATCCCCGGCAGCCTGGAAAGATGCTTTATAACATTCAAAATCGATGCTGGATAATGATTCATAAAATCACATCAATCCCGGGATATTCATTCCGCCGGTCAGTTTGCCCATCTCTCCGGAAACCATCTCCTGCGCCTTGTCCAGCGCATCGTTTACGGCCGCCAGCACGAGATCCTGCAACATTTCAACGTCATCCGGGTCAACGACCTCTTTTTCGATCCGGATATCAACCAGTTGCTGCCGGCCATTGGCAATCACGTTCACCATGCCGCCGCCGGAAGATGCTTCCACGGTCTTACCCGCAAGTTCCTCCTGCATCTTCAACATCTTGTTCTGAAGCTTCTGGGCCTGCTTCATCATATTTCCCATATTTTTCATATCTTTTCCTCCTGTACTTTTTCGTTACAATTTTTTAACATCAACCAATGTACCATTAAAAATTTCAATGGCCTCCGAAACCATGGGATGACGTAATGCCTCATGTTTCTGTTGGTTGTTCTTCTTCATTTCCTTTGGATTTCCAGCAGGTAGATCCGTCTTTTTGCATAATTTAATCTGCATCTCCCGGTCGAAAAAATTACTGCAGACATGCTTAAGCGTAGCTAAATTTTTCGTGACCATCTTGGTGATAAAACCGTTGCCGTTGACTTCAATCTCCAGCGTATCGGCTTTAAGTTCCTTCAACCGGCATTTGGCCATATTTGATGCCACAGATGGTTTTTCCCGGCCCACGGCGTCGATAATCTTTTCCCACATGGTTTCAGGATCATCAGCCGCATCAAACCCTGAAACTGCCTTGACCGCGGGCGGCATCGGTTCAGCATCTGCCACAACAGGAATCCGGTCAGGAGATTGATCATGAAGCCGGGCTGAGGTCACTGCTGTTTCTTTTCCTGCTCCTGCACCCGCCTCACCGGACGACCTGGAATCCACAGCCTCGGTTGAGCCGTACCCTGCCTGGGTTTCCAAAAGACCCTCGCCGGGCAGAGTGTTGAAATTTTTCTTCAAATGATCCAATTTTTCAATCAGCACATCGATGGGCAGGGCCGGTTTGACCAGAAGCATCCGCATGAAAATCATCTCAAGGGCCAGCTTGGGTTGAGAAGCGAACCGGATAGATGCCTCCTCCTGAAAAAAAAGATCAAATATCTGATTCAAATAGGTTGCGGAAGTATCCTTCACCTGCATGATCATTAATTCTATCTCGTGGGCCGGCAGGTCCACAAGCTTCTCCACCCGCCTGCCCCATTTAACCACCAGAAGATTCCTGAAATGTTCCGTCAAATCGGCATACAGTCTTTTCAAATCATGGCCATGTTCATAGGTATCATCTATGATATCAAGTGCCTTGGGCAGGTCCGCGCTTAAAACCGCCGCTGACAAATCAAAAATAACCGTCCGGTCTATGACCCCGAGAATATCAGCTATCCTGTCCGGCTCAATTACTCCTTGTGTACAGCTCATGATCTGATCGAGCAGGCTCATGGCATCCCGCATGCTGCCGCCGGCTTCCCGTGCGATCAGTTCCAGGCTTTCCACGGGTATATTGATTTGTTCTTTTTCGCATAATTCCGAAAGGTGACCTGTAATCGATTCAATATCGATGCGTCTTAAATCATATCGCTGACACCGGGAGAGAATAGTAATGGGAATTTTATGCGGCTCGGTGGTTGCAAAAAAGAACATCACATGCGGGGGGGGTTCTTCGAGGGTCTTTAACAGTGCATTAAATGCGGCAATGCTCAGCATGTGCACTTCATCGATTATATAAATTTTATAGGCACTGTGGGCCGGCATGTACTTGACATTACCCCGCAGTTCCCGCACCTGGTCCACGCTGTTATTGGATGCTCCGTCAATTTCAAACACATCCACGGCATTGCCGCCGGTGATCTCCCGGCATGACCGGCAGACATTGCAGGGAACAGGGGACGATCCCTTGTTACAATTCATGGCTTTGGCCAGTATCCGGGCAATAGTGGTTTTACCCGTGCCACGGGGGCCCGTAAATAAAATGGCATGGGCCACACGGCCGGCCGTAATCGCATTGGTCAGAGTCCTGGTCACATGAGCCTGGCCGACTACCTCACCAAATGTCTGTGGGCGATATTTACGAGCAAGAACAAGATAAGCCATAGATTTTTTTCACATGCCGTCTTCCCCGGCTATGGCGGACTGAATAACCGCCCTGGCTCAAACCAACTTGATTCTGTTTCATATGCGGTTGGTGGAAAACCATGAGGTAAGGCCTGGAAAGGTATTTTGAACCGGTGTCCGGACCGGTTCATCATAAAAACCGTGAACTCAATAACTTGAAATTAATGGCGGAGAGAGAGGGATTCGAACCCTCGGTGCCGCTATTAACAGCACACACGATTTCCAGTCGTGCTCCTTCAGCCAGCTCGGACATCTCTCCGTATAAACAAATGAACAACTATATACTGCGTTACAGGTATTGATGCACAAAAAAGCCCGACACCCCGGAGTTTTCCAAAGTACCCTTGAAAATACCTGTAAATTCATGGCGGAGAGGCAGGGATTTGAACCCTGGAAGCGCGTAAACGCTTACTGCTTTTCGAGAGCAGCGCCTTCAGCCACTCGGCCACCTCTCCGGCACAAAGGGTCATTTCCAAGTGCGGGAAAAGTGTTTAATTATCCTTTTTGAAATCATCTGTCAATCACCATTTGAATCAAAAGGCCATTTTTTTACCTGAAGACGGGCTAACGTTTTTAACAATCCGGGAACAAATGAGCTCCATTGATTTTTCCTGGCTCATTGCTACAAATTATTCGGCCCTGAAAACGATAATGCTTCTTCAAGCCAGGTATCCATCCTCAAAACACTTTTCCTCTGGGTAAATGCAAGATGCTGGGCCGCCCTCTGGGCATGGGAAAGTGCTCTGCCTGCGAAAAAGGCTGTTCCGGGTATTTTCTTTTCCATTACCGTTTTCAACTGTTTTTGAAAAACTTTTGGAACAAACCTGCGAATTAATTCATCTTCCATACTGATAAACGCCTGGGCGCTGCCTGGATCTCCCTGCCTGGCACTGCGGCCGAAAAGCTGCCGGTCGATGCGCCCGGACTCATGTCTTTCGGTTGCAATCACATGCAGCCCCCCTATTTCAGCGACTTTGCCGTGCAGTTTGATATCAGTTCCCCGTCCGGCCATATTGGTTGAAATCGTTATCCGGCCCTCTTCACCGGCAACCCGGACAATGCCCGCTTCCTCCTCGTGATGAACCGCATTGAGAAGATTGAACTCCAATTTTTCAGCATGCAGCATTTTTGCCAGTTTCTCACTGGCAAACACATTCCGTGTACCCACAAGAATAGGACGGCCGGTTCTATGAATCCTCACAATTTCATCCATGACAGCCGTCCACTTTTGATCGACGCTTCCGAATACCCTGTCGGGAAACTGTTTCCGAATACAGGGCCTGTTGGTGGGAATCTTTACAACGGACAATCCGTATATCCGCCAAAATTCTCCGGCAGCCTCCCGGCCGGTGCCGGTCATACCACTAAGGTGCCTGAAAAGCCGAAAAAACTGTTGAAAACTGCGACGCGCCATCGTTTCACTGGGGTTTGACAGCTCAAGATTTTCCTTGGCTTCGACTGCCTGATGAAATCCCTGCCGCCAGGTGCGATCGGGCATCAGACGACCTGTAAATTCGTCCACGATAACGATATGACCGTCCTGAATCACGTACTGTTCGTCCCGGCGATAGAATTCCCTGGCAGCCAGGGCCTGTTTTATCAACTCCTCGCTGCGCGCAGGATTCCGCCAGATACCGGGCAGTTTTTTTGCCTCCGCCTCAATCCTGATCAATGCATTTTTCTTTAAAATAATCTCTTTGTATTTGAGATCCGCTGTATAATCGATACCCGGCGCCATTTTTTTTGCGATTCGGCCGGCGGTGCCGTAAACCTGGGTAAAAAGTTTGTTTTCCCGGGCCTGGGATATAATTAAAGGCGTAACCGCCTCATCGATCAAAACACTGTCGGCCTCATCCACAATGGCGGTATCAAGCCCCCGCATCACAAGACCCTCGTTATTGTTGCGGTCCTTAAAAAGCATATGTCTGATCAAGCGGCGGGTGGGGTCGTGCAAAGAGCCCATTATCAGTCGGTCACGCAGAAAATCAGCCACCAGTTCCTTGCTGGTGGTATACACAACCCCTTTGTCGTAGTTCAACCTGCGTTCATCAGGATCCATTGTGGCGGCTACGCACCCGGCAGATACTCCGCAGAACGTATAAAGAGGCTTCATCTCCACGGCATCACGCTTGGTCAGATAATCATTCACCGTAAGGATATGGCAGGGTCTTCCAGTCCAGGCCGCCAATATGGCAGGCAGGCAGGCCGTAAGGCTTTTCCCCTCACCGGTGGCCATCTCCGCGAGATATCCCCTGTGAAGACTCAGTGCGCCGGCGATCTGAACCGTAAAAGGGCGCAGCCCCAGTGTACGATGTGCAGCTTCCACAAGTATAGCCAGGGCACCGGGTACCATCTGACGGCAGTCTTTTTTATTCCGCCGGAACAAGGCCCGCATTTCCCTGACCTGTTTGGATAAATCCCTGTTTGAAACGCCGCGGAGATCCTCCGACGCGGAGCTTATCCGGCAGGCATCATGCATGTGAAACTCTTCGGGAGTCATGACCCAGGTGCGCCTGAAATCATTGGTGGGCAAATTCATATATGGTATCTTTTTTGAAGCAATTGGCGAATACTCCGTCCCCACTGCACCACCAGAGGTTCATTGTCCATGCTGAACCGGATTTTACCGGATCGGCCATGAAAAAACAGGACATCCGGGTTGGGCTTTACATCTGCAAAAATCAGGAAAAAGGGCTCGGATGTTTTCAGGCCGGTATCATCCGACATGGATACGGCAACCTCTCCGCCCCCCAGCCAGCCTAATGCCGCGGAGGGAAGTTTGTCATGCTGGTACGGTACGATCTCAAAATTTTCAACTGCAATATCACATCCCTCCTGACCGTACAGCCGAACCTGGGCTGTATGAATCCGGTCCACAAAAAGATCGGCGGCATCATCCTGGGACACGACCGATGAAAAACGAAAATTCCGGCTGCCCACGATCTCCCCGAGCACAAATCCTTTGGGCAGCCATTTTCTTTCGAGTTCGGAAGCCGGCGGGGCCACCCACACTCCTGCCTGACGGGCACGGACAATCAATTCCTGTTTCTGCCGGGCCAGATCGGCCAGCCGGGCGGTTATGGTTTCAAACCTTTTTTTAATGGGTTTCAGGTCTTCCACGGCCCGGCTCATGGCCCGCATCTGCAATGCCCTGGCCTCTTTTTTCTGGGCATTTGCACGCTCAATTTCAATATCCAGCTCCCGGTCGGTCATCTCTATCAACGCAGTACCTTTTTCAACCAGGGTCCCGGAACGGACGAGCATGGTCTTCACATACCCGGGAGCATGATTGACCACGCGCACATATTGAACCGCTTCCAGAAGCCCGGGAGCACGGAACCGATTCGGCATGGGAAACAATGCCATAAAAAAGAAAATCATACCGGAAATGAAGATGCACACGGAAACGGCTCTCAGGCGTGTTTTCGCAAGCCTGGGGCTCGATGCGAGGTATTGAATCAGACGAAAAACAGGTACAACACCCCATGCAAAAATACATAAAAGCGCCATGAGCATGCCGGCAAGCAGAAACTTGTCTGCTACAAAAAGAATAATGCCGCAAAACACAATTACCCGGTAAATACCGCTTAATAATCCAAACACGGCCAGCCAGAAGGATTCCCTGGACGACTGGGCAGGGCTTGTGGATTCCCGGTACCCCAGCAGATATTTTTCAGCGATATGGCGCAGATGCTGGATTGCCCGGGTGGAAAGATTGGGAATATCCAGAAGATCGGAAAGTATATAATATCCGTCAAACCGAAGCAGCGGGTTCCCGTTGAATATAAGCGTTGAAACCGAAGCGATGAACATTACATTATAGGCCAGGCTGTGCAGGGTCCCTGCTCCGGTATTGGCCCATACAAAGGTGGCCAGACCGGCCAGAAAAATTTCCGTAATCATTCCGGCTCCGCCAACCAGCGCACGCTGCCACCTGTTTCGAAATGACCAGCTTGAGGTGGCATCCATATAGGGCAGCGGCGTAAAAATCAGCAGCATCACTCCCATGACATGCACCTCTCCGCCAAACCGCCTGCACGCCATGGCATGTCCCAGTTCATGCAGCGTCTTAACGATGACCATGGCAACATACAGCAGAAACAGATTGTCCGGCGATAAGATCCCCTCGGCCTGCCGGGTTACCATGTCGAACTGTTCAACGGCACATTTGACGGCTGCAGCCACCACGGCCAGCCATACAAAAGCGCCGGGAATCCCGAATATAAGTTTGATCAGAAATAAATTTTTTTTAAGAATTCTGTCGGGGTCAAACAGTGGGAAACGCATGAACATGATACCCAGCAGTTTGGATTTGATTTCCCGCTGGCGTCTCTTACGATATCGTTCGAAAAGCATGGCGCTGTCGGCCGGATTTTTAAAATAAAGCAGATTGGCATAATAAAGCTGGGTCAACAGCTGAAGCACATCCTCCTGGCCTGGCGCCATGTCCGGGTTCCGCTGCAGGGCCTCTTCCCAAACCGCCTCAAAGTATTATTGAACGAGTCGGAAAGGACATGCCACAGTTCCCCCCTGAAAACCTGCCTGCGCCCCTTTACCGTCGGCCTTAAACTTACCTTTAAATCCGCGATACGGTGCCATGATTCGCTGAATGTGCTGCCCGGCTTGCCCATATATCACCACCAGAGAAGAAGTCTTAGGAAATCAACCGTTCGGTGAGTAAAAATCCACAGTATATTCCGTTTGCCGACATTTATCTTTGCAATACCGCTCATGCCGGGCCTCCACCATGGCTGTATATCTTCGCTGAACGCACAGTGGACCGTAAATATATTTCCGTCCTGTTTGGTTACGGCCACAGGCTCAATAAATTGAATTTTTATCGGATACTTCAATTCAGGCCGACTGATAAATGCAATTTCACCGATTTGATCTACGCTTGCTTCATGAACATCTTTTTCATCCAGATCCAGTACTGCATACAAGTTTTCAATTTTTGCCACCTTGAACAGGACATCGCCCTTGCGAACCGGCGCACCGAGAAGCTCCTTGAGCTCCCCTTCCACGACAATACCGGCAAAAGGCGCCCTTAATCCGGAATTGGCCAGATGATACCGAATCAGGTCCAGTTTGGCCTCAGCCTGAATCTTTAATGCATGCGCAATTTTCATTTCCGCCAGATCATATTTGGCACCGGCTTTTTTCGCTTCCCTGGCATAACGGGTCCGGTCCGCAATAGCCGATGATTCTTCCAGAAGCAGTTCCCGGTCATCCAGCTCCAGCAGCAGATCATGCTGACGTACCCTGTCGCCCACCCGGACATGAACATTCTTGATATAGCCGTCAAAAGGCGCCGGAATATAGGCCAGATCATCTGTTTTAAGGATAAACGGAGCCTCCAGGCGGTATTCCCATGTACCAAACAGCAGGAAAGCAAGCAGGGCAAAAATGAGAAGTCCCACACATTTGGCAAATGTATGTTTCACTCCTAAAAACCTGCCGATGCCATCTTTTGCAAAAGCGGCAAACTTTGCCCCGAACCACCGGTCGCTTTTCTTCAAGTCCGCAAGCCTGTAAGCTGCCTGATCGCAAATCATCCGCAGCAGATGCACCTCTTTTTCCAGAAAGGGAGAGTCTTCTCTCTCGCAGGTCAGTACGCCGATCCCCTCCCCTTTCCTGCGGATGGGAAGTGAAACAATATATTTTACTCCCTGATCCCGGGAAAATGCCTCATGATCCTTTACAATGGAATAGTGCTGCCCGTTTTTGGGGTAAACGATTTCTTCATCCTGGTCAAAGGCTTCCTCCATGGCAGCTTCCATGACCTGGACCGCATCCATTTTTTTTTCAAACTTCTCCATATGGCTGATGGCCTGGACCCTGACATACCCCCGTTTGAGCCATCCTATACTGACCCTCGTGCATTTAAAACGAAAACTCAGTTCGTTGCAGAGCATCATAGCTGCGGCCAGATATCGGTTTTCCGCATTCAGCAGCACCATCAGATTCCTCCCGCCCATGAAAACAGCAATACCGGCATGCCCTTTTTCTGCAATATCAAGCCGTATCCCGAATATGGCTGCCTTTTTCATCTGTTCCCACGCAGCGCCCTGACTGGCGGCATCTTCGGCAATGCGGTGGACGGCCGCCGACATGTCGGGAGGCACTACCACATCCTGTCTGCCTGAAGGCCAGGCGCACAGATTTTTCCAGCCCTCGTCCGCATCCCCCTTGACCATTAAAAGCCCTAACTCGGCGGCAATTAAAAAACTGCATGTCTTGATAAAACGAGGCCAGAATTCACCGGGACTGCCGGAAAAAGATCGGAGTTTTTCCAGATCCTCAAGAGCTGCGGCATAGGTATCGTCAATATTTTTATTTTCAGGATTCATAGACAATTCAATATTACATCAGGGGGCGGGTATCAGCAGGAACCCTTCAACACCGGGTTTGATTTCATGATTCTTGTTTTCAAATTCAGCCTTCACCCGGTAAAGGCCGGAAGCCGGATCCACAACAGGAGAGATAAAGATGATCTTTCCTGTTTTTTGTATGCTGCCTGATCCGGCCTGAATCTCAAGATCAACTTTCTGTTTTTCTTTAAACTTGATCCCCAGTGATGCCTCTATGTTGCAGACCAGTCTGCATCTGCTTGTATCTACAACGCGCACAACCGGCTGTCTGGATTCACAGCTTTCTCCTTCATCAACCGCCAGTTCACTGATAATACCCGTCACCGGCGACCGTAAAACAAGTTTAGCCAGTTTGGCCCGAGCCATATCGTATTCGATGTGTTCTCGTTTTTCGGCGATCTCAAGCCTCTCATGCTCGGCCGCGGCCAGTTTGTATTCCAGTTCCAGCTTTTCCAGCTCATCCTTGCTTACGGACTTTGTTTTCTCATAAAGCTCACGGGTGGATTCGAAAAGGGCTTTTAATGTTTTTTCACGCTCCATGGCCGATTTAATCTCGGCCTTGCCCTGCCATATCAGTTTGTTACGCTGGACTTCCAGCTCTTCAAACCATTTATTCAGGGCCATAATCGTATCACCCTTTTTTACCCGTCCGCCCTCCTTGAAATATATCTTCGCAAGTTTTCCATCTGTTTCAAAGCTCAGCAGGACATCATTGACCGGCTCGGTAAGACCTGCAATAGACATTTGTTCCTGCGCATAGCCGCTCTGAGGTGCAACTGATAAAACGACCAGCATTGCAACGAATGCTATTTTAAAAATACTGACATGGCCGCTTGAATATTTCCAGTTCCGGGCAATCATCATTGATCCGCTCCTCTTTTATCCTGGCAGATGATTTTTGCCGAGCCGTCTTTCCCTCTAATTACCTGGATATCATTCTGGCGAAGCACTGATCCTCTGGCCACTGCCAGCGACAGAAACGACTTTCGCTCATTTACAATGCTTTCCAGTTCCGCTTCCCTGGCATAATGCAGGTCATCCTCTTTTTCCAGCACGGATCTGCTGTTGCTTTTTCCCCGCCTGAGCTTTTCCATCTCGATCTCCAGAAGCCGCTCTTCAAGTTCACGGACATTTTTATAGTAAGCAACCTGCTCCCGGCTCGCGTGAACATTTTTAACCGCCGTATGAATGATATTGGCAATCTGTACTTCGATGGATCTAAGCTCCAGCAGGGCCTGTTTTTTACGATGCCTGGCCGCCATCATTTCACTGTTGGATTTAATATTTCCCATGAGCGGAACCGTCAGGGTCAAACCGACTTTCCAGGACCGATAGTCACTGTTATAGGCATCTTCCAGCGAATTCGACAATGTACCCGCCAGTCCGTTAAGGCCATAGCTCCCATTCAAATCCAGTTGCGGCCAGCGCTGATTCTTGGCATACCGAATCAGAATTTTTTCTTTTTCCACCTTTTCAAGTGCCGACAGGTATTCCGGGCGCAGCTCAAGGGCTATTTTCATGCTCCCTGCAAAGTCCGGATCTATTTTAGGACCTTTGAATGTACTGCCAAAATCAATATCGAGCGCTGTGTCCGTATCGGAAGAGGAGATATAGCTGCGCATGGTATTCATGGCTGCAAGATGCGCCTGCCGGGCACTGCTCTCCCATGATTTACGTTTGGCCAGCCCGGCTTCGGCTTCCATCAGTTCGGTTTTTGCCATTTTACCCAGGCGAACCCGCTCT
Source organism: Desulfobacteraceae bacterium 4572_123 (assembly GCA_002084545.1). Classification (GTDB taxonomy): domain Bacteria; phylum Desulfobacterota; class Desulfobacteria; order Desulfobacterales; family 4572-123; genus 4572-123. The sequence goes on from NBLJ01000079.1 coordinate 26,240, forward strand.
TTGTTTTCCGCCAGTATTTTCTCTGCTATCTCCGCTGAATCACGTCGTATCTTGAGTTTTTCCCTGGCACTGAAATAATCCCAGCAGGACGCTGCCGCACTGAAAACGACTTCGATCAATTTAAGCCGGTAAGACTGAAATGAGATATCGGCATCTTTCCGTGCCACCTGAATCCCGGCAGTGGGGGCCATGCCGGCATTTTTAAGCAGCGGCTGGGTGATTTCAATGCCCATATAACTCTTATACTCCCAGTCTTCATCATATGCCCTGTCACGGGAAGCAGTCTGGGAGTAACCCAACCGGACGTCGGCGCCCGTGGGAATCTTGCCCTGGATCATTAAATTGCCGCTGTCGATCAACTTGTCGCTTTCACTGCTGAAGAGCAGGGATGTCTTGTCTTCCTGGGAATATTTAATTTTTTCCTGATTGCGCTGAAACGAATTTATCAGTTCAGGTTCAAAAACAGAGTGTTCACGCCGGATATTTTCCCTGCTGATCAAAAATTCCTGCTCCTGGGAATGAATGCTTTCGTTTTTTTCCACTACCGTTTGGATATAATCCTTCAGTCCAATGCGTAATTTTGCCCCGACATCGGAGATTGAACCGATTTCTTCGGCAAAAACAACACCGGGCAGAAACAGCAAAATCAAAACATAAATATTTATTCGCTTCATATTTCCCCTTAAAAACACACCGGCACCGATGGTTTATCATTTCCGGAAATAACTGTTATGGCTTTCAAAAAAACTTTAAATTTCAAACCCGATACTTGATCTTTACCAGGACCACCCCACCATACCTGTGATGCCCCTCCGGTTATCAATATCCAGCCCCAGATTCATCCGCAGCTTCCAGTCCAGAACTTCCGGGAAATACCGGATGCCGATCCCGTATACGATATGGTATTCATCATCGGTAGACTGTTCATAGTAATATTCCTCGTTGATTGTTGACCGGACCAGTTCAACCGTGTTGGACCGTGTAACGCCGGCGATTACGGCCAGATAGGTATCAGGATGAAACAGTTCCATACCGACCTTTGCAATCAGACCTGTTTCAGTGCCGTCATCTTTATCTCCGAGGCTGCGATATTCATCATGCGGACAGGGGGAGCCATGGGTTCCCGAGGGAACATTGTCATCCCCGTGAAAAATAAGCGGTACCACAAGTCCTGCAAAATACGTATGATCACCGATCTCGATCTTCTCTTTACCCACTTCCAGACTGAAGCTGTACGTTTCAGCCATTCCACCACCACCGCCGCCAATAGCGTAATACCATGCAAAGGCTGGTGTATACAGGAAAAAAACAACTACTACCGATAGCATAAAAACAGCTTTCTTGCTCATAAAAGTTCCTCTCTATTCATGACAATTACCGTTTACCATTGCTCTGCGGATCTCTGACAAGATCCATTGCAGAAATTATTTGTCGAAAATATTTAATAAAACCCAGAGGCGCCTGTCCGCCGGCTGCGGAAATAAAACATCCGGAAGTGCTGTGCGTACCTTTTTCATCTTCGTCCGCCTCATTTATGGTAACTTTTACTTCAACCGTATCAGAAAAACCATGCGGGTCGGTCACGGTCAATATGAATATGAGAGGATTTGCATCATCGTTTTCCGCTTCATCCTCTTCGTCGGGAAGGGCCGGAACCACAAAGGTCGCTTCACGGGTATCGGCATTATTCAGGCTGACCGTCAGGCCGCCGGTCTGAAACCACTGATAGACAAACAACTGATCAGGGTCGTACTCTTCCGGACAGCTCAGTGTAACGATATCCTCCGGGTCAGCCGTCTGATCTTCTCCGGCGTCCGCCATGGGCGGTGCGGACAGGCTTGAACCGGCACCAGGGATCATTGATCCCTCAAAAGGCTGAAAAATCACCTCCGGCAGGGCCGCATCAAACGTGAAATCATATATCAGATCGCTGATTTCAGCTTCACCCACGGTGCCCCACCAGTTTCCGGCCAAATTAACTTCATAGGGATCTCCATCGGCCCAGCCATAAAGGTAGATCGAAAAATTTGCATCCATGTTTTCAATATTATTGGATTCAAATATCAAATCACAATTGGCTTTTTCTAACCGCGGTTCCTTCACTCACGGTCTGCGGTGTTCCTGCATCGGCAATCGGAGGAACTGCAGCAGGATCATCGGTAACATTCACGATCATGGAATCCACGGATTCATTGCCTGCATCATCGGTTACCGTCAACCTGAAGAGAATAGAAAGATACTGGTCAGACGGTTCCGGATTCACGGCCGGAGCCGTAAAAGATGGGGTCACTGTAGCTGCGCCGGACAAAGTCACCCTTTCTTCGCCGGGTTCAGCCACCTCCTCCCACATGTATGATTCAATAGTTCCGTCAGGATCAGATGACCCCGAGCCGTCAAGGGTAACCGGACTGGCCCCGAATGCCACGACCTGATCCGGACCGGCGTCTGACACGGGGCTGGTATCGTCCGCCTCGACAGTCACATGCACGATATCATAAGCACCCACACTTTAATGCCGTCATCCTCATCACTGGATCCGGAACCGTCAAGCTGAACTTTCAGGCCCTCGTCAACGGTTTGATCTGCCCCAGGGTCCGCCACTGGTGCCTCGTTAATCCAGAGGACACGAACCGTAACATCATCGGTTGATCTGAGTCCGCGCGAATCCGACACCGTCAGGCGAAATACGAGATCGGTATTTTCAGCCACATTGGGCGGTGTAAAGTTACGCACCGATCCACTGCCGGACAAAAA
>NBLJ01000080.1 GCA_002084545.1 Desulfobacteraceae bacterium 4572_123
AACGTAACGATCATGGCTGAATTGATAACGCCGATAGCCATGGAAAAGGAACTCAGGTTTGCAATCCGGGAAGGCGGTCGTACCGTGGGCGCCGGAGTTGTAAGCGAGATAATCGAGTAACATCAAAGGAGTCTGCTGGTGAGAATCATTATTACGCTTGCATGTACTGAGTGTAAGCAAAGAAATTATACAACAACTAAAAATAAACGGACAACTCCTGATAAACTGAAATTTAAGAAGTATTGCAGGTTCTGCAGAAAGCATACGATTCACAAAGAAACCAAATAAGCGGTGCTTTAATTAGATAGGATTTTGCAGGCCAGTAGCTCTAATTGGTAGAGCATCGGACTCCAAATCCGGGTGTTGGGGGTTCGAATCCCTCCTGGCCTGCCATTTTTTTTAAAGGTCGAAGCCCAAGGTATGAAATCCGTAAGGAAGTTTTTTTATAAGTACGATTTTAACTTTGAGCTTCAATTTTTTATAGGAGTGCAATGGGACGGTTACAAAGGAAAAAGGCTCCAAACAAGAAAAAAATAAGAACTGATGTGGCTGTCTCCGGATCTGATAAAAAATCCGTGACAGGTCAGGGACCTGGCGCGCCTGGGGCGAATTCCGGTGAAATTAAAAAGAAGCAGCAATCATTTAAAAAAATAAAAGCTGCTAAAGGTGCGTCAGGTAAAAAGAAGAATACTTATATCGACAAGGCGGTACAATTTTTGCGCGAGGTCAAGGTTGAGTTGAAAAAGGTTACCTGGCCTTCACGCAAACAGACTATAGGGTCTACCCTTGTTGTAATTGTACTTGTTATGATTATATCCTTGTTTCTCGGAGTAGTTGATATCGGGTTGTCGGGATTAGTCCGGGTTGTTTTGGGATAATAGGGAGAACCGGAAGTGGCACTTAAATGGTATATAGTCCAGGTCTATTCGGGGTTTGAAAGTAAGGTAAAAGCGGCCCTTGACGATCGCATTGCCTCTTCGATGCATCCCGAAAAATTCGGCGGAGTAGTTGTCCCTACTGAAGAAATTGTTGAACTGGTTAAAGGAAAAAGGAAAACTTCATCACGAAAATTTTATCCGGGCTATATTCTGGTCAGGATGGAGCTGGATGATGAAACGTGGCATGTAATAAATGACACCGCCAAGGTCAGTGGGTTTCTGGGCGGACGTGAAAAACCGGCACCACTCTCCGATGAAGAGGCCGAAAGCATTCTGCAGCGGATGGAAGCTGGTAAGCTCAAACCTCAGCCCAAGTACTTTTTTGAATACGGTGATGAGATACGGGTCATTGCCGGGCCGTTCAAGAATTTTAACGGTACTGTCGAAGATGTCAACCCTGAAAAAGGAAAAATCAAGGTACTGGTGAGCATATTCGGTCGTTCAACACCGGTGGAACTGGAATTTGTTCAAGTAACAAAACTCTAATAAGTCAGGCACAATGCACCGTATTAAATGGCCGATTTCGGATAGGGAAATTAAAGCGTGTATTAAATGACGGGGAAAAGAAAATAGCAGGCGGATAAAAGAAAATTATTCCGTGCCCGTCAAATTTATATATCGGGGGAAAACAAACAAATGGCAAAAAAGGTTATTGCTCAGATTAAACTTCAGGTAGAGGCTGGAAAAGCCAACCCGTCTCCGCCTATAGGTCCGGCCCTTGGGCAGCACGGAGTGAACATAATGGACTTCTGCAAGGCTTTTAACGCCCGTACAGCCAATGATGAAGGTATGATAATACCTGCGATTATAACTGTTTACCAGGACAGATCATACACTTTTATCACCAAAACGCCGCCGGCCGCGGTATTGCTGAAAAAGGCCGCCAAGATCGCCAGAGGAGCAGGCGATCCAAAGCGGGAAAAGGTGGGCAAGGTCACCAGACAGCAGGTGGAAGAAATTGCAAATCTGAAAATGGTTGATTTAAATGCATATGACTTGGACGCTGCCTGTAAGATCATTGAAGGCACTGCCCGCAGTATGGGAATAGAAGTCGCTCAATAGCAAAGGAGTAAGTGAAAGAAAATGCCGAAACGGGGTAAAAAATACATAGAATCAACGAAAAAAATAGATATCCATAAAAAGCATGATTTTTCCGATGCTATTGGAGCAGTAGTTAATGCATCATTCAGTAAGTTCGATGAAACTATTGATGTCGCTGTACGACTAGGTGTTGACCCTCGGCATGCCGATCAAATGGTCCGCGGCACGGTAGTTTTGCCTAATGGACTGGGCAAGGAAGTGAAGGTTCTTGTCTTTGCAAAAGGGGAAAAAGAGAAGGAAGCCCTTGATGCTGGAGCGGATTTTGCCGGGAGTGATGAACTGGTGGAGAAAATCAAAGGCGGCTGGTTCGGTTTTGATAAAGCCGTGGCAACTCCGGATATTATGGGCACTGTCGGAAAAATAGGCAGGATATTAGGGCCCAGGGGCCTGATGCCTAACGCCAAAACCGGTACCGTGACATTTGATATTGCCAGGGCGGTTAATGAATTAAAAGCCGGTAAAATTGATTTCAGAGTCGAAAAGGCCGGTATTGTGCATGCTCCAATGGGCAAAGCTTCCTTTGGAACGGAAAAGCTTGTGCGGAATATCGCTGCATTTTTTGAAACTATATTGCGGCTTAAACCGGCTTCAAGTAAGGGAACTTATCTGAAATCGATTACAGTTTCAACTACTATGGGGCCTGGAATAAAAATAGATCCGGCATTTGTTAAAGATCTTCTAAAATAGGACAGGCGGCTGACTTCAGCCGTTTTAGTAAAATTTCAGTCAAAGACCGTAGGTTCACTTGGAAAGTGTTTAATCGGTTTCACCGGCCTGCCGAGACGGCTAATCATCAAACGCTGACGATTAAATTTAAGATAACTGTTTTTAATAGCGATTCTGCTTTATAAGTTACCTCCGGTTTTTACAAAAAGGGAGGGGGACTGAATGACGAAAATATTGAATTCAAAGTTGCCAAAAATTCTTTGCTTGTCAGGGCATCGGCCGAGACCGATGTCGCGGTGATAAAAGATGAATTTCAGGGACCGAGCGGCATTGCTTTGAGTTACGATGACCCTGTTGCACCGGCCAAAATTTTGATGGATTTTGCCCGCGAAAACAAAAAGCTAGAAATAAAAATTGGCGTCATGAACGGCAAGGTATTGGATTTAAGCCAGATTAAGGCATTATCTGATTTGCCTTCACGGGAAATTTTGCTTGCCCAGGTTCTTTCGGCAATGAATGGTGTGCCTACGGCTCTGGTCAGGGCTTTAAGCGATATTCCGGGCAGAATGTTAAACGTGCTTCAGGCTATCAAGGAACAGAAGGAAGGGGCCTGAAAAAGATATCTACATGCCGCAAGGCAACGGTAAATTCATTTAAAACAATATAAAAAAACGCTTTCAGACAGATGATATAAAGTGGAGGAAAAAATGGCAGATATTACCAAAGATGATGTAGTTGAATTTATAGCAAATATGTCGGTTCTCGATCTCTCGGAGCTTGTAAAGGAAATGGAAGAAAAATTCGGTGTTTCAGCAGCAGCACCGGTTGCCATGATGGCTGCCGGACCAGCCGACGGCGGTGCTGCTCAGGCTGAAGAACAAACTGAATTTGATGTTATTCTGACTGCGATAGGCGACAAAAAAATTCAGGTTATCAAGGAAGTTCGCGCCATCACCGGGCTGGGTCTCAAAGACGCCAAGGCTCTGGTTGATGAAGCGCCCAAGGCGGTTAAGGAAGGTCTTCCCAAGGAAGAAGCGGAAAAAATCAAGGAGCAGTTAGAAGGAACCGGCGCTCAGGTAGAACTTAAATAACCATACAGATTTAAAAAACAGCAGGTGGTGGATTTCATAAGATTCTTTGTCCCGGGATCTGAAGTATATGACAAATTGATAACGCCATATACTTTTCGACAATGATTATTATGAATTCCATCACTTGCAGTTTGTGTTGATTCAAAATGGCAACATTGCCTAAATATGGGCGCCAGGCTCGGAATCTTGGTATCAGAGAATTCGTTTAATCAGCCTCGTTATTTTTCATGACTTCCCGTGCTTTAGAATTTTGCCTTCCTTGAAAATGGAGAAACAAACTGATTTTGAATAAACACGTAACCTACCATACAGAATTTATTATCACATTACCCAACGCTTTATTTTACAATAAAAATAATCCGAAAACCTACAGATTTTGGAGAAGTCATGTCGGAAAGACTCATGTCGAATAAACGCATAAGAAAAAATTTTGGTAAAATACGGAAAATAGTTGAAATTCCGGATCTTATCGGGATGCAGCGTGAATCTTTTGGCCGGTTTTTGCAAATCGATGTGCCGGTTGAAAAACGGCGGGACATTGGATTGCAGGCGGTATTCAACTCTGTATTTCCGATCAAGGATTTCACAGGGAGTGCCTCTCTTGAATTCGTATCCTACCGATTCAGTGAGATCAAACACAGCGAAGAGGAATGTGTTCATCGCGGGATGACATATGAACTGCCCGTGAGGATCACCGTAAGGCTGGTTGTTTACGATGTAGATAAGGAAACCGGTTCCTCGAATATCAGGGATATAAAGGAACAGGAGATCTATTTCGGCACTATCCCGCTGATGACGGCCAAGGGCACTTTCATCATTAACGGCACGGAAAGAGTTGTGGTTAGCCAGCTTCATCGCTCTTCCGGTGTTTTTTTCGATCATGATAAAGGTAAAACGCATTCCAGCGGTAAAATAATATACACGTCGAGAATCATACCTGTCCGCGGATCATGGATTGATATGGAAATCGATCCGAAAGATATTGTTTACACCCGGATTGACAGACGGCGCAAATTTCCGGTTACCATTCTTTTCAAGGCATTCGGATATTCCACTGAAGATTTGCTCACATATTTTTACAAAACGGAAAAAATATTCATCAAGGGCAAACGTTATTATAAAAAATTTGATGAAGTCTTGCTCAAGGGTAGGCGCGCAAGCCGGGATATCAAGGATCCGGAAACCGGCGATATCATTGTTAAACAAGGCCTGAAATTTACCATACGGGCGATTCGGCAGATGAAAGCCGCCGGCCTGGAACTGATTCCCATAACAGAGGAAGAGATTATCGGCAAATATCTTGCCAGGGGAATCAAGTACTCTGTGAGCGGGCAAAGCATTGCATCCGCTAACGATCCAGTGGATGAAGACACACTGGCCCAATTCACTGATGCCGGAATTACCCAATTCGATCTGCTTTTCATAGACGGTGTCACAGCCAGTGAATGTATCAGGAAGACGCTTTTGCTGGACAAGGTTGAAAATAAAGAGGAAGCGCTTATCGAGATATATAGACGCCTCAGGCCGGGAAACCCGGCAACTCCCGAGGTGGCCCAGGACTTTGTCGACCATCTTTTCTTTAAATCCTCTTATTATGATCTTTCAGGCGTCGGTCGATTGAAAATTAATCTGCGGCTTGGTATCGATACACCGGTATCCGTCCGGACCCTGCGCCGGGAAGATATCCTGCTTACTACCAGGACTCTTGTTGGACTTAGAGACACACAAGGCATGGTCGATGATATCGATCATCTTGGAAATCGACGTGTGCGGGCGGTAGGCGAACTGCTTGAAAACCAGTACCGGATCGGACTGGTAAGAATGGAACGGGCCATAAAAGAGCGCATGAGCCTCCAGGAGGTCGATGCGCTGATGCCGAATGATCTGGTTAATCCGAAGCCGGTCTCCGCCGTGGTAAAAGAATTTTTTGGTACCAGCCAGCTATCCCAGTTTATGGATCAGACCAATCCGCTTTCCGAGACGACTCATAAAAGAAGACTCAGCGCACTTGGCCCCGGAGGATTAACACGTGAAAGGGCCGGCTTTGAAGTAAGGGACGTGCACCCATCCCACTATGGAAGAATTTGTCCGATTGAAACGCCTGAAGGGCCTAATATCGGTCTGATCGTGTCGCTTGGAACTTATGCGCGGGTGAATGATTTCGGATTTATCGAAACACCTTACAGTGTGGTCAAAGATGCAAAGGTTACAAAGGAAGTGAAGTTTTTAAGTGCCTTTGAGGAAAAGAACCATCCGATTGCCCAGGCAAATGCGCCGGTTAACGACAAGTGGGAATATGTGAACCCCATGGTTACATCGCGGGTTGCCGGTGATTTTATGATGGTGGAGCGCGAGAATATCGATATGATGGATATATCGCCTAATCAACTGGTCAGCGTGTCGGCATCATTGATTCCGTTTCTGGAAAATGATGATGCTAACCGGGCCTTGATGGGATCCAACATGCAGAGGCAGGCCGTACCGCTCATCGTAGGTGAAGCACCGCTGGTGGGTACGGGAATTGAAGGGGTTGTTGCCAAAGACTCCGGTGTCACCATTGTCGCCAGGCAGAGCGGAACGGTGGTCGATGTGGATGCGTCCCGAATTGTTATCAGGCATGACTATTCCGGTGAAAATGATGATCACGGTTCCCCCGTGACGATATACCGTCTTGCCAAATTTGTCAGATCGAACCAGAATACCTGTTTTAATCAACGTCCCATGATAACCAAAGGTCAGCACGTAGATGCCGGTGAGATCATTGCAGATGGCCCGGCTACTGAAAAAGGCGAGCTGGCCCTTGGAAAAAATGTCACCGTGGCTTTTATGCCCTGGGGCGGATACAATTTTGAAGACTCGATTCTGGTCAGTGAGCGGCTTGTCAGGGACGGAACCTATACATCGGTACATATCGAAGAATTTGAAGTCGTTTCCAGGGATACCAAACTCGGCAAGGAAGAAGTTACCAGAGATATACCTAATGTCGGAGAGGATGCGCTGAAAGATCTGGATGACAGCGGTATTATCAGACTGGGCGCCGAGGTCGGCCAGGGAGATGTGCTGGTCGGAAAAATTACCCCCAAGGGTGAAACACAGCTCAGTCCCGAAGAAAAACTTCTGCGCGCTATTTTCGGTGAAAAGGCCGGCGATGTCAAAGACACCTCTTTGCGGGTGCCGCCCGGGGTTGAGGGTATAGTGGTGGACGCCAAAGTGTTTTCCAGAAAAGGTGTTCATAAAGATGACCGTGCCAGATTTATTGAAGACCAGGAGATTGCGGCGCTGGAGGAAGATCGGGCTGATGAACTGGCTGTCATCGAGGAGGTTGCCCGCGAACGGGTGTCGGAACTGATAGTAAACCAGATAAGTGCGGTGTCCCTTAAAAAGGGTAAAAAAGTGTTGCTTGCCAAAGACAGCATTATAGATGCTGAAAAATTGGCGGATATTCCGATGGCGCAACTGGAGAGTATTGTTTTGCAGGATTCCGCCGTAACCGGACAGGTTCATGATCTGCTTGAGCGATATCGTGATCAACGGGAAGTTTGCCGTCGGAATTTTGAAAAAAGCGTAAGCCGATATGAGAAAGGCGACGACCTGCCGCCCGGCGTCATTAAAATGGTCAAGATTTATGTGGCCATGAAACGAAAACTTTCGGTGGGAGATAAAATGGCCGGCCGTCACGGCAACAAGGGAGTTGTGTCCAGAATATTGCCTCAGGAAGATCTGCCGTATTTTGAAGACGGGAGACCGGTCGATATGGTTTTAAATCCACTGGGTGTTCCTTCGCGTATGAACGTGGGACAAGTCCTGGAAATTCATCTTGGCCGGGCGGCGAAAGGCCTTGGCGATCAGTTAAGCCGTTTGCTGGAAGAAAAGAAATATCTGGATTTGAGAAAAAAACTCAAACGGATTTTTGATGACAAACAATCCATTCAGACAATTGATGGGATGGATGAAAAATCACTGGATCAATTTGCCCGGCATTATCAAAACGGAGTTCATATGGCGACACCGGTTTTTGATGGGGCCAAGGAAAAAGAGATTAAAGATCTGTTGTTGGAAGGCGGTCTTGATATTTCCGCGCAGGCTACATTATATGACGGCCGTACCGGTGATCAGTTCAAGGAAAAAATTACAGTCGGTACAATGTACATGTTAAAGCTCCACCATCTTGTTGATGACAAAATTCATGCCCGATCGATTGGTCCTTATTCACTTGTGACTCAGCAGCCGCTGGGCGGTAAAGCCCAGTTTGGCGGACAGCGCCTGGGTGAAATGGAAGTCTGGGCCATGGAAGCCTATGGCGCGGCTCATGCCCTGCAGGAATTTCTAACGGTTAAATCGGATGACATGGCAGGGAGAACACGAATGTATGAGAAAATCGTTAAAGGTCAAAATACTCTGGAGCCCGGGATACCTGAATCTTTCAGAGTGCTGACCAAGGAATTGCAGAGTTTGGGTTTAGACGTAAGCCTTATGGAAGGTAAATAGAACTTGCAATAAGCGATTTGTTTCAATTGATCCGCGCACGTTTCTTTGTAAACATCGCTTAATTTGGGTAATTAAGGAGAATATTTTGGAAACTCTATACGATTTTTTCGCTAAACCAAAAGATCCACGGCTTTACAGCGGAGTTAGGGTTGCCTTGGCTTCCTCGGAACAGATTCATCAGTGGTCGTATGGTGAGATAAAGAAGCCGGAAACGATCAATTATCGTACATTCAAACCGGAAAGGGATGGTTTGTTCTGTGCTAAAATATTTGGCCCGATCAAGGATTATGAGTGTAATTGCGGAAAATACAAACGCATGAAGCACAGAGGGGTCATTTGCGAGAAATGCGGTGTCGAGGTGATTCAGTCCAAGGTTCGTAGAGAACGGATGGGTCATATCGAACTGGCTGCTCCGGTATCACATATCTGGTTTTTGAAGAGTCTGCCAAGCAAGATAGGTAATCTGCTTGATATGACCCTCAAAAACATGGAAAAAGTACTTTATTTCGACAGTTATATTGTCATTGATCCAAAGGATACCGGCTTGAAGCGGTGTCAACTGCTGTCAGACAATAAATACAACGAAGCACGTGAAATGTACGGGGCCAAATTCGAGGCCGGGATCGGGGCTGAAGCAGTCAAACAGTTACTGGAAGGCCTTGATTTGAATGCGATTCATAAACAGCTGAAGCTTGAGATTAAATCAACCGGATCAGATGCCAAGCGTAAAAAATTATCCAAAAGATTGAAAATCGTAGATGCCTTTTTACGTTCCGGAATAGACCCTGCCTGGATGATTATGGATGTTGTTCCTGTGTTGCCGCCGGATCTGCGTCCGCTTGTTCCCCTGGAGGGAGGGCGGTTTGCTACATCCGATCTCAATGACCTTTACCGCCGGGTGATTAACCGAAATAATCGTTTGAAACGTCTCATCGACCTTAAAGCGCCTGATATCATCGTCCGTAACGAAAAACGAATGCTGCAGGAATCTGTAGATGTTCTCTTCGATAACGGGCGGCATGGCCGCGTTATTACTGGAACCAATAAACGCCCGTTGAAATCTTTGAGCGATACCCTGAAGGGCAAGCAGGGTCGTTTTCGCCAGAATCTTCTTGGCAAGAGGGTGGATTATTCCGGACGTACGGTTATTACGGTAGGGCCGGAACTGAGGCTGCATCAGTGCGGGTTGCCCAAAAAAATGGCCCTGGAGCTTTTCAAACCTTTTATCTACTCCCGCCTGGAGCAAAAAGGGCTGGTTTCAACGGTTAAAAGTGCCAAGAAAATGGTAGAAAGGGAGCTTCCCGAAGTCTGGGATACTCTGGATGAAGTCGTCAGGGAATATCCGATTATGCTCAATCGTGCGCCTACGCTGCATCGACTGGGAATTCAGGCGTTCGAGCCGACTTTGATCGAAGGTAAAGCCATTCAGCTGCACCCGCTGGTCTGTACGGCCTTTAACGCCGACTTTGACGGCGATCAGATGGCGGTGCATGTTCCTCTTTCCGTGGAATCCCAGATCGAAGCCAGGGTATTGATGCTGTCCAGTAATAATATACTGACACCGGCTAACGGCAGTCCCATCATCGTCCCGAGTCAGGATATTGTTTTGGGGATTTATTATATGACCCGTGGAATGAAAGGCTGCACAGGAGATGGGAAAATTTTTTCCAGCCTGGAGGAAGTCCGGTGCGCATATGATTCAAAGGCCGTTGATCTGCATGCGGAAATTAAGGTGCGAATGGAAAAGGAACGCATCGAAACAACCGTCGGACGGGTTTTGCTGTGGGAGATAATCCCACGGAGCAATATAATGGTCATGTGCCACGTTATGACTGATACTGAAGAAGAGGCTGCCAAAGCGCTTGAAGAATTGAATCAGGGGATCGATTTTAAAATTATTGTAGAAAAATACTCACAGAGTCCTGATCGCGAAAAAGGCGGACACCTAGGTCTCTTGCGGGAAGATGAATTTCGAAGGGTTTTCAATGCCCGGGAGGAAGATGCCTTTCACGTATTCAACCTGGCCGCCGGAGATCACAGCAGGGCTATATTATCCGGAGGGCAGTACCATATTTTCAAGATCATGGAAAAACACTCGGAAATTCCTTTTGAAATGGTAAACCGGGTTATGGATAAAAAAGCCCTGCGGGAGCTGATAGATTACGCCTATCGAAACCTTGGTCCCAAGACAACTGTAATCCTTGCAGATCGGCTCAAGGATATGGGCTACCGCTATTCAACGGAAGGCGGCTTGAGTATCTCCATCGATGCCATGATTATACCGCCCAGCAAATGGGGTATTCTGAATAATGCGGAACAAAAAGTTACTGAAATCGGACATCAATACACCGAAGGGCTGATCACGCAGGGTGAAAAATATAATAAGGTCGTGGATATCTGGGCCAAGGCCACCGACGATATCGCCAATGAAATGATGGCGGCGATGAAAATGAATCCGATTTTGGATAAAGACGGCGGCTTTATTAAAAATAAAGACGGTAACCCTGTTGCCCAGGACAGCCTTAACCCTATCTACATGATGGCCGATTCTGGAGCGCGGGGCAGTAAAGATCAGATGCGCCAGCTCGCCGGCATGCGTGGTTTGATGGCTAAACCTTCAGGGGAGATCATAGAAACACCGATCACTGCCAATTTCAGGGAAGGTCTGTCGGTTTTGCAGTATTTTATCTCAACTCACGGTGCCCGAAAAGGTCTTGCCGATACAGCCCTGAAGACGGCCAATTCAGGTTACCTGACGCGTCGTCTGGCGGATGTGGCCCAGGATTGCTCCGTTCTTGAAGATGACTGCGGTACCATGACGGGGGTTGAAGTTGAAGCACTGGTGGAGGGCGGCGAGGTTATTCAGCGCCTCGGAGATCGTATTCTCGGCCGTGTATGCCTTGAAGATATAATTGATCCTTTTTCTGATGAAATCCTTGTCAAAGCCAATGATGAGATTGATGAAAAAGCGGTTGCCAGGGTCGAAAAATCCGGACTGCCCAGTGTCAAGATCCGGTCGGTGCTCACATGCAGGACAAAACAGGGTGTATGCGCCAAGTGTTACGGACGGGATCTGGCGTACGGCAGAACCGTGGAAATAGGTCAGGCGGTTGGTATTCTGGCTGCCCAGTCCATCGGTGAACCGGGTACTCAGTTGACAATGCGGACATTTCATATTGGCGGTACCGCCAGTCGAAGAGTTGAACAGGCCGATATCCGGGCCAGACTGGACGGAACAATTAAATTTACCGACTTACACGTTGTAAAAAATGCGGATAATGAATTTATTGTTATGAACCGGCGCGGTGGAGAATTTGCCACTGTCACCGAAAGCGGTCGTGAACATGAGCGTTTTCCTGTCATTTACGGCGCCCATATTCTGGTTGAAGAAGGACAGGCTGTAAAAGCAGGAGACCTTCTGGCGACCTGGGATCCTTTTACAACACCAATTATTACCGAGGTTGACGGAAAGGTTAAATTCGGAGATGTTTTCCTTGGTAGAACGCTTCAGGAAAAAGTTGATCCGGTGACGGGTAAATCGAGCCGTACGATCACTGAATCCAAAAACGTGGAAGATCGGCCCCGAATTTCAATCAAGGACGCCAAGGGTAAAACCGTTGAATTGCCGGGCTCATCCGGAGTTGCACGCTATGCACTGCCGGTAAATGCTATTTTACTGGTTGAAGAGGGGGATGATGTCCATGCCGGCAATATTATTGCCAAGCTGCCGAGAGCAACCACCAAGACCAAGGATATTACCGGAGGGTTGCCTAGAGTCGCTGAACTTTTTGAGGTTCGCAAACCCAAAGAGATTGCGGTGCTTAGCGAAATTGACGGTTATGTTTCGATTGCAAAGGCCAAAAAAAAGGGAAAACAGAGAGTCACGGTGACGCCGGCGGATGTCGGTGAGACAAAAGAGTATCTTATTCCCGCGGGTAAATATATTAATGTGTATGAGGGTGATTATGTGCGGGCCGGTGAGCCTCTTATCAGCGGTTCGGCCATTCCTCAGGATATTCTTAATATTAAAGGGGAACTGTCCCTGGCACGCTATCTGGTGGATGAGGTTCAGGAAGTTTATCGTCTGCAGGGTGTGCGCATCAATGATAAGCATATTGAGGTTATCGTACGGCAAATGATGAGCAGGGTTAAGATCCTGGATGTCGGAGATACCGATTTTATTACGGATGAACAGGTCGGCCGGAACAAATTTAAAGAAGTCAATAACGCCATTGTTGAAAAAGGCGGCATGGCCGCTGTTGCCGAACCTTTGATTTTAGGTATTACTAAAGCATCATTGAGCACCGACAGTTTTATATCGGCCGCATCATTTCAGGAAACGACAAAAGTTCTTGCGGATGCGAGCATTGCCGGAGCCATCGATTCTCTTAGGGGGCTCAAGGAAAACGTCATTATGGGCAGACTGATTCCTGCCGGTACCGGAATGCCGGAATACAGCAAGATTGAGATCGAATCGGCCTGAGGTGATCGGATCGGCGGAATTAATCGTTTAATAAAAAAACAATTCATTTGAAAATAAAATGCTTGACATTCAGGTGGCAGGCGTATACATATCGGCTTTTTATTGAACCGGTAAAAGTTTCGAGAATAATAGATCATGCGAGGAGAGTATGCCGACTATTAACCAGTTAGTCAGAATGGGCAGGAAAAGGGCTAAAAAGAAATCCAACACTCCGGCCCTCAAAGGTGCTCCCCAGAGAAGGGGAGTGTGCACCCGTGTATATACATCAACACCTAAAAAGCCGAATTCAGCCCTGCGGAAAGTCGCAAGGGTCAGACTGACTTCCGGTATAGAAGTGACGGCATATATCCCAGGAATCGGACATAATCTTCAGGAACATTCAATTGTCCTGGTCCGTGGCGGCCGAGTCAAGGATCTGCCTGGTGTAAGGTATCATGTTATAAGAGGTACGCTGGATACTCTCGGAGTGGAAGATCGAAAACAGGGTCGATCCAAATATGGTGCCAAGAGGCCGAAATAAGAATATTCCGGTGGCGTGATTTTAACTAATAGCAAAACAGATGATTGATGGTGTGACTTATGCCAAGAAGAAGAGAAGTGCCGGAGCGGGTGATTCTGCCCGATTCAAGATACGATAACAAACTGGTTGCGAAATTTATAAAATCTATAATGCGGGATGGTAAAAAAAGTACCGCGGAATCACTGCTATATAATGCATTCGATATTATAGAAAAAAAAACCAAGGAGACACCGGTCAAGGTATTTGAAAAGGCCATTGAGAATGTCAGGCCGGGCATCGAGGTGAAGTCGCGTCGGGTGGGTGGTTCAACATACCAGGTGCCGACAGAGGTGAGACCTTCACGCAGAACGGCTCTGGGTATTCGGTGGGTCATCGCTTTCGCCAGGAAGAGAGCTGAAAAAGGTATGGCTCAAAAACTGGCGGCGGAACTGCTTGATGCTGCAAGCAACCGTGGTGCTTCCATCAAAAAGCGGGAAGATACGCACAAAATGGCTGATGCCAATAAGGCGTTCGCGCATTATCGCTGGTAATCGCAGTTTGTTAAAAACTGAAGATTCTAAAATCATAAAATATATGAAGTATGTAGAATGAGCTGTGGCAGGCTGTTCATGCGTCTGCTTTTAAAAGGGGGGGTACGAAGATGGCAAAGGAAAAGTATCAGCGTACGAAGCCACATGTGAATGTGGGTACCATTGGCCATATTGATCATGGCAAGACTACGTTAACGGCAG
>NBLJ01000081.1 GCA_002084545.1 Desulfobacteraceae bacterium 4572_123
AAAAGGGCGGACTTCCGTGGTGATCGTCCTGGAGCCGTCTCTGTAAGCAATGCCTTTTATATCTGCCCGACTGCACTCGCCCCGGGTCAGTTCGAGAATGCTTTCTTCACCTTCGCCGATAACGATAAAATCAAGTTCAGGATAAAGATCGAGGGTTTCCTGTGCGCAAAAGCTGACATGAGGGCCGCCCATGACGGTAATTGTATCAGGAGCAATGTTTTTGACATCCTTGACAACGCCAATGGCATTGTCAAATGTCATGGTAACCGAGGTCAATCCGACAAAATCCGGCTGAAAACTGTTTAACTCGGTTTCAAGGATTGTTTTACTGTAAGGGTACACAACAAAATCCAGCAGTTTTACTTTTATTCCCGCGTTTTCCAGTACAGCGGCCAGAAATGCCAGGCCCAAAGGCGGAGACGGAGTTTCGGAAATGGGATAAAAGGGGTTAATCAGCATAAATCGCATTGCAGAATCTCCCTGAACAATAAAAAAACAGTATGGCGGGAAAAAGGTTATCCAGATACTGTGCACTGCTGTTTTGTTATATAAAAAAAGGGGTCCGAATACAAATTCGGACCCCTTTGAATTACAATCGGGAAAAGCCTAATTTAGAACAGGCCGGATACCTTCCCCGTGTCAGAATCCACATCAATTCTTCTGAAAGCCGGATTGGAACTGGTTCCAGGCATCAGACTGATGGTACCGGCGCACGGGCAGAGAAATTTGGCTCCGGAGTAGATGAGTACGTCACGGATGGGCAGACGCCAGCCCTTGGGCACACCCTTGAGTACCGGATCATGGGTCAGACTCAAGTGGGATTTGACCATCATGGTGGCGAAGTCCGCATATTTGGGATCATCTTCCAGCATCTTGGCCTTGGCTTCGGCTTCGGGCTGCCAGTCAACACCATCTGCGCCATAGACTTCCCTGGCGATGGTATCAACACGGTCGCGCAGTTTCATTTCCAGAGGATACAGGAATTTGAAATCACTTTCGTCCTTACAGGCATCAATGACCGCATCAGCGAATTCAAGGGAGCCATCGCCGCCTTTTTCCCAATGCTTGGACTCGGCACAGCGTGCTCCGGCAGCTTCCGCAGCCTTGCGCACGATGGCACATTCCGCATCGGTGTCGGTGTAGAAGCGGTTGATACAGACAACCGGGTTGATGCCTGATTTACGAATGACATTGATCATGTGGACCATGTTTTCACAGCCGTCTTCGACCAGTTTGAGATTTTCTCTGGTGTATTCATCAGGCATGGCCTTGCCGGCAACAACTTTGGGGCCGCCGCCATGCATTTTGAGGGCACGAATGGTCGAGGTGAGGACCGAAACATGGGGCTTCAGGCCGCTGAAACGGCATTTGACGTTCCAGAATTTTTCAAAACCGATATCCGCGGCAAAGCCGGATTCGGTGACGTGATAATCAAACAGTTTCAGGCCGACGCGGTCGGCAATGATAGATGACTGGCCCACGGCGATGTTGGCAAACGGTCCGGCGTGCACCATGCAGGGCTGGTACTCGGCCGTGCACATCATGGTCGGGTTGATGGTATTGCGCATGAATGCGGCCATGGCGTTGCCGACTTCCAGATCACCGGTAGTGACGGGTTTGCCGCTCTTGTCAAAGGCCACGGTGATGTTGTTGAGTCTTTCTTTCAGGTCGGCCAGGTCCTTGGCAACAGCCAAGATTGCCATACATTCGGAACCTACTGCAATACCGAACTTGGACTGCATGGTGAATCCGTCGTAACGGCCGCCCATACCGATGACGATATTACGCAGAGCCTGGGCACAGAAATCGATAATCCAGCCCATCTCCACGCGGGTGGGGTCGATGTCAAGACGGCGCATGCCGGTCAGTCGGGCCAGCTGTTCATCGTTGTAGTTTCTTTCGTGCTGCATGCGGGAGGTCAGGGCAACCATGGCCAGGTTATGGGCGTTCATGATGTCGTTGATATCGCCGGTGAGACCCAGAGAGAATTCGGTCATGGGAATCAGCAGGGAATTTCCGCCGCCGGCCGCGGTTCCCTTTACGTTCATGGTCGGGCCGCCCGAGGGCTGCCGCAGAGCGCCGCCTACGTTTACGCCGCGTTTGCCCAGGCCTTCCATCAGGCCTACGGAAGTGGTGCTTTTCCCTTCACCAAGAGGAGTGGGAGTGATGGCGGTCACTTCAATGTATTTTCCATCGGGTTTGTCTTTCAGGCGATCAATAATTTTCAAAAAGTCAAGTTTTGCCAGCCTGCCCATGGGCAGAACCTCTTCTTTTTTGAGACCAAGTTTCTCAATCCAGTCTTCGGGGAGCGGCATATTTGTCTCCGCCGCCTCGGAAATCTGCCAGTCAGCCATGTTTACTGCATCATAAGCCATTGAATAATTCCTCCTTTAATAACTATTATTTGATTAATTCCCTGCCATTGTCCATGACATTGCCAATCAGTCTACTGCGATATAATTAAAATCGTTATCTCATATCATGTGAAATTTAGCTTGGCAAGAAATATGTTTTCGTTAAAAATAAAAATATGAACGGTGAGGTTGTTCCGGCTAAGTTAATTCCATGCGTTGACTTTCAGGGAACCGGTTGATAAAATTAATTGTTATGGAAACTGGAAATATTGTTGAATATATAGACCGTCAAAAGATTGTTTGTGCGGTCATAGTGGAAATTAAAAAACAGCGTGTAAGATTGCTGAACGAATCCAACCGGGAAATTAAAATTTCCGTTAGCCGGTTGTCACATCTATGCCGCAATCATCTTGATCTTTCCCTGGGACGGGACAGACTGGTTGCCGGACTGAAACAGACGGCAAACCGGCGTAATATGCTGGCAGGTAAGGTTGACATAAAAGAACTGTGGGACGTCCTGAATACAGAGCAGGAATGGATTGATATAGACACGATGACTGAATTCTGTTTTCCGGAAAACCATGACTGTGACCACGAGGCAGCGGTTGTGCGGGCATTTTTCAAGGACAGGCTTTACTTTAAATTTTCCACAAGCCGTTTTTTCCCTAACTCCCAGGAGCACCTTGAACAACTCCTCTCCCGAATTAAGGAGGAGGAGAGAAGAAAAAAAATGATCGAGGAGGGCGGGAAGTGGCTTAAGCAGGTTCTTGCTCAGGAACATCCGGTTTATTCCGCGGACCGGTCGGAATTAATTGATATTCTAAAATCCTTTTACCTGTTTGAAAAGGAAAGCAGAGATTATGCTTTTGCCAGGTCAATACTGGCTTTCGCTGAAATTGAAGACCCGCAAAAGATTTTTGATATTTTCGTGAAGCTGGGCATATGGGATAAAAATGAAAATATTGATCTTCACCGTTATGAAATTTCAAGTGCATTTTCCGAGGAAATTGAGACTTCAGTCGCAAAGCTCTCCTCCCTGTCAGGAAACCGTATTGAAAACAAGGAACGCCGGGATTTAACCAATCTGCCTCTGATGACCATAGACGGCCAGTCAACACTTGACTTTGATGATGCGTTGAGCATCGAGGAGAAGGATAATTGTTTGATTGTCGGTGTGCATATTGCAGATGTGGCCGAATTTGTAAAAAAAGGAGGAAGTCTTGATCAGGAAGCCTTAACGCGTGGTAGTTCCATATATATGGCGGATCACAAAATTCCGATGCTTCCCATTGGTTTGGCGGAAGATTTGTGCAGTTTGCGGGCCGGAAAAATGCGACCGGCCATCAGTACCATGATTCGGTTGAAAGCCTCCGGGGAATTAATTGATTTTGAAATTATTCCAAGCCTGATCCGGGTTGCCCATCAGCGAACCTATTACGATGTCAATCAAATGGCGGAAGAAGATCAGCAGATTATTAAATTGTATCATATCGCAAAAACATTTCGTAAGAAAAGACTGGCGGACGGGGCCGTTCAGATTACCCTGCCGGAGATTAACACATGGATTAATGAAAAGGGCGAGCCGACAGTCAGTCGGACGGACAGGGAAGGCCCAGGCCGGATGCTGGTTGCGGAATTTATGATAATGGCCAACTGGCTGATGGCCGAATTTCTGGCAGACAGGCAGATGCCGGTCATTTTTCGCTCCCAGGCCGGCCCACGGGAGCGCCTTTACAAGGAGGATGGCGGCACGCTGTTCCAGAACTGGATGCAGCGCAGGCATTTAAGTCGATTTATGCTGGGATGCGAACCGGAACGTCACTGCGGGCTTGGCCTGAATGTCTATCTGACCGCCACATCGCCAATCCGAAAGTATTTTGATCTTGTTGCCCAGCGCCAGTTAAGGGCTGTCTTCGGGATGGAAACCCCCTATACCCGCGAACAGGTGCAAAATATTATTCATTTGCTCGAGCTGCCAATGAGGCATGTTTCTAGAATTCAATACCGGCGCAATCGTTACTGGCTGTTGAAATATCTTGAAGGCCTGACAGGTCAAAGGGAAGAAGCGATGGTACTGTACAGGCGCCGCAACAATTATATAGCCCTTATCCCCGAGTATATGATTGAATGTGAATTGCCCGTGTCGAGCAGGTTGAATTTAAAACCGGAGGATCGGATTCAAATCAAAATACAGCATGTGGATGCACGTAAAGATGTGTTTTCCGTATTTATGGGATGATTACAATGCAGCCTGTTTTAGCTATTGCCAGGGCGGAAAATATCTATCTTTTTGACTCTTCAAAAAGATGGGGAGATATTTTTTGCATCCGGGTTTTTATTTTAGGGTCCAGCAGAGCCTGATATAGATCTTGTGCCTTGGCGAGGCTTTCAGGCTGCAAACCGGTTGCCCCTTGAAGGTTCGCCTGACGCAGGTCCGCATTCCATAGCCGACTGCCTTTAAGTACCGCACCTGTAAGATTCGCCTGGCGGAGGCTGGCTTCCCGCAAGTCGGCATTTTTCAGATTCGCATCTCTCAGGTCCGCTTTGATCAGGCAGGTATTTCTCAGGTCGGCGTCTTTGAGGTCGGCATTTTTCAGGTTTGCATTTTTCAGGTTTGCCCCCCTGAGATCCGCGCCGCGAAGATCAGCGTCTTTGAGGTTCGCATTTTCAAAATCCGCATCCCAGGCAATGACGTTTTGAAGGTTGGCATCCCACAACTGGGCATGGCGCAACTCCGCATTCTTCAAGTTAACTTTCTGTAAATCCGCCTCCCATAGCCTGGCGTGAGGTAAATATGCTCTCTGTAACTTGACCGTATCAAGGGATTTTTTCCAATCCTCTATGGTTTCTATTAACAGATTGACCATTTGAGGGTATTTTGTCGTGCGTGTAAGCGAGCGATATACCGAGACCGGTTTTAACAGCCGCGGCTCGGGAGGGCAGGGAAGGTGCTGGAGGCCCGGTATTCGGCCAAGTGCCTTTTTATAGGCAGGCGAGGAGAGTTGCAGAAAAACGATATTGGCCCGTTTTTCAATTCCGGCAATTGTTAATTCATATTTTATAGAAGCCCATCCGAACAGAGCCAGATAAGCGCCAAGCAGCCAGAATATAAAAGTGGCTGGAGGTCTTGCCTGAATGGTACGCGGAGGAAAAATTTTTTCCCGGATAAATCTCAACCCGGAAAGTTCCCATACAATCCATAGTAAAAATTTTTTACCGCGATCAAAATTTATTGCAAACAGGGACACCATGCCGATAATAATCCAGCCCGCTAAAACTGCAATTGAGTCGGTTGCCTGAAACATTTTGATAAATTCCAATGGATGACTAAAAATACGATTTGGAAGATAGAGTATATATTAGTAGGGATTCGATGCGGGTGCAAGAATAAATGTTTTTTTTAAAAAAAGCACTTGATGGAATCCGTCAGAAGGTTATACTTGAACTCATGAAAACATATCCATTAATTGCGGCGGTTTTGATTATTTGCAGCTCAGGTCTTGCATGGGCCGAGCGTATGGCTGTTAATGTTCCCATCGCCAACATCCGTTCAGGCCCCGGGACAAAATATGATATTATCTGGAAAGTGGAAAAATATCATCCGCTTATAATAATCAAAAAAACGGGTGCGTGGTACCGGATAAGAGATTTTGAGCAGGATGAGGGATGGGCTCACAAATCCCTTTTGAGTGATATCAAGACGGTTATTACTAAAAAGGACAAGTGTAATGTTCGTTCCGGGGCGGCCACAAGTTACGACATATTGTTCACTATTGAAAAAGGCATTCCGTTTAAGGTGTTGGAACGTAAGGGAAACTGGGTCCACGTCCAGCATGCCGACGGAGACAAAGGCTGGATCCATAAATCTTTGCTCTGGTAGCCATTATAGCAAAACCTTGAATTCTTAATTTGGAGGATACATGAAAAAAAATAAAATATCACGGGCACGTAAAAGAACTTTGAATCAACCGGATGAATTTGTGACCGTTTCGAGTAAAATTCTTAAGTTTGTGGCTGAGCGCAAGGTCGCGGTTGGGAGTATTCTGGGCATTATCGCCGCGGTCGGGATTATTATTGCAGTCACCTGTTTTTTCTTAAACCGGGCTGAGAACAAAGCGTTTGCGATGCTGGACAATGCCGTTATGAAATATAAGGCAAGTTTGAATGATAAGGGGACAGCAGAGGCGTTAAAGGATGTGAATGAAGACTTTCAGCACATTCTCGATAAATATTCACAACGAAGGGGTGGCAAATTGACCGGAGTTGTTTTTGCCAATATCTGTTTTGATGCAGGGGAATTTGACCGGTCCATCAGTTTGTATGAAAAAGCAATGGAAAACTTTGCAGACCAGCCTGCAATAAAAAATCTGGTTTTAAACGGACTCGGGTATGCGCATGAAGCCGAAAATGAGTATGAAACCGCTGCCGGGTATTTTGAAATGATTGCCTCGGCATCAAACCCGGTGATGAAATCAGACGCTTTTTTTAATCTCGGCAGGCTGTATGGCCTGACAGGTGATATGGATAAAAGCCGGGCCGCGTATGAAAAAATTATCTCCGACTATCCGAAGTCCATATATATAGATCTTGTTAGAGAAAAAATAGAAAGATAACCTGACCTTAATTTCCGGCATCTATTTCCAGGTTGTATTTTTTTATTTTCTGATTTAGACCGCTTTTGCCGATTCCAAGCAGTGCCGCGGCATGTGTCTGAACATTGTTGGTCATTTTCAAAGATCTCAGGATCATTTTTTTTTCAATCATGACCAGTGTTTCATGCAGCTTGGCATTGCCGGGTATCTCTTCACGAATCTCATACTGTATACTGTCTTTTAAATCCCCGGGCAAATCCGAAATTGTTAAGATATTTCCCGAACACATAATCAGGGCTCGTTCTATCACGTTTTCCAACTCCCGTACGTTTCCAGGCCATCGGTAGTTATGGAAAAGCCTTTCCACCTCCTTATCCACTGTTTTGGCAGGTATGCCGGCATCATGTTCATCGGTATATTTGTCTATGAAGTGTTTTGTCAGGATATGGAGATCTTCCTGTCGCTGCCTCAGGGGCGGCAGAACCAGATTCACCACATTCAGCCGAAAAAAAAGATCCTCCCTGAAATGTCCTTTTTGAACTTCCTGTTTCAGATTTTTGTTGGTTGCAGCAAGAACTCTAATGTTGATGGTAATCGGTTTAACCCCCCCCACCCGCTCAATGGTTTTTTCCTGCAGGACGCGTAAAAGTTTTACCTGCAGATTCTGTGACAGTTCGCCTATTTCGTCAAGGAACAGGGTTCCGCCGTCAGCCATTTCAAAGCGACCCTTTTTCATGGCCACAGCTCCGGTAAAAGAGCCTTTTTCATGGCCGAACAATTCACTTTCCAATAGGCTTTCAGTCAATGCACAGCAGTTTACGGCAATAAATGGTCTGCTCCTGCGAGGGCTGTTAAAATGGATTGATTTGGCTACCAGTTCCTTGCCGGTGCCGCTTTCACCCTCTATCAGTACCGTCGCGGTTGAAGGGGCGACTTTTTTGATGGTTGTGAAAACATCCTGCATGCATTTGCTTTTTCCGATAAGATTGCCAAAACTGTATCGGGATTCAATATCATCGCGCAAACGGCGATTGTCTTTCACCACTTCGTACATGTCAATGGCTTTTTTTACATAGAGTATCAGGCGGTCATTTTCAAAAGGTTTGAGTATGTAGCTGTAAGCTCCTTTCTGCATGGCCTCAACCGCTTTATCAACGGTGCCGTGGGCCGTCATCATAATGACCGGGAGTTCAGGGTCTTTAGCTTTGATATGCTCGAGCAGCTCGATACCATCCATGCCGGGCATTTTCATGTCGGTCACAACAAGATCGACATCCGAGATGCTGAGTATTTCAAGTGCCTCCCGGCCGCTGTTGGCAGTAAGTGCTTCGAAATTTTCTTCTTCAAGAACGGCACTCAGGATAAGCGGGTAATTTTTTTCATCGTCTACTATTAAAATGGTGTTCATGATGTCAATCCTGTTGTTTATCAGGGTCAGGTATAATTGATATGGGCAGTTCGATGATTATCTGAGCCCCAATCGAGGAACGGTTGCGGGCATTTATCTTTCCCCTGTGAGATTCGATAATATTTTTTACAATACCAAGCCCCAGGCCTGTTCCCTGGCTTTTGGTGGTAAAAAACGGATTCCAAATTTTTTCAAGGATTTCCTCGCTGATTCCAGGCCCCTCGTCTTTGAAAAAAATTGTTACAGTATTGTTATCGGCCTTAATTTCTATCCGGATTTTACCTCCCTCCGGCATGGCTTGCATGGCATTTATCAGGATATTCAAAAATGCCTGGTAGAGCATGTTGAAATCGGCCATTATTTCGGGAATGAGATCGTCATATTTTACCTCAATGTCGTATTTTTTATCCTGAATCTGTTGAGCAAGGGCGGCCATGTTTTTATCAATAATTTTTTCCACCCGGCATATTTTAAGATCAGGCTTTATCGGTTTTGCAAAGTTAAGAAAATCCGTAATGATATTATTTAATCTGTTGGACTCCTCAATAATTATATCTGGAATCGTATTGGCCGGATCAAACATGGCCATTTTTTTTTTCAACAGTTCCGCGGAACTGCTGATAATACCCAGAGGATTCCGGATTTCATGGGAAATGCCGGCCGTCATTTCTCCCAGGGTCGACATGTGCCTGGCCCGGTTCAGCGCTTCTTCCAGCAGTATTCTTTCCTGTGTACGCCGCAGATTTATAGCGTTACCTTTTTTTACAACAAAAAGGAGCACTGTAAAAAGGATGCCCATGACGGAAGTGATGGTCAAAACGACAAATATCTGGAATCGAAAAATAGTTTTATACTCTTTTGAAATGTCCTGAACTATTTCAACAACACCCAGCACCGGGCCGGATATGTGGGATAACGGTTTTTCGGCACGCAACGGTGCAAAGGTCAATATTTTAATATTTTTTGGAATTCCAAGCAGGATTTCCCAGAAATTGCCGTTTTGAACAACTTTTGATGATGATACTCCGGTCAACGCATTCATATATCCGGTTCCGCCTAAATCCCTTTTCCCAATTAAAGTTTGATCAAAGCTGTAGGAAATAACGTTGTCCATATCGAAAATATTGACTGTCTCGACATTAAAGCTGTGCATTGTGCTTCTGACGATTTTGTCCATTCTCGTGAATTGTTCGGGTTTGCGCAACTGGATTTTTCCGAATTTCAATGCCACTGGAATTATGAACTGCAAAAAGACCTGATGGTTAAGGTTTTCTACCAGAAGAATGGCATAATCTTCACTTTTCTGGCGCTGCATGGTCCTGGCCCAGTGGGTGTTGAGTACCGAAAGAGCAATGGTGCCCAGGAACATTACAATGAGACTTGAATAGGAAAAATATTTTACCAGTCGAAAAGGTTTGACTTTTTCTTTATTGGTTTGATTCTTCATAAGATACTTTGCAATTATAAGAGTCGTATATGGAAACTCTTGCTCAAGGTCAAGCTTTAGTTTATAGTGATAGGTCTAAACGATGCTAACAGATACTGCCCGCCTTTTGTCTGTATAACTGGATATAGTATATTTGATTTATAGATACTACAATATCATGTAAATTAATATAATTTAGCTATAATTATATATAATTTACTTGACAAGAAATTTTTATAGAACTAAAATAAAGCAAAATCATAAATTGTTCAATTCTGTTTGTTTTAATTCTTCCACATGTCATGGATAATTTGTATGCTGAAAATTATATGAGGATCATAAGAGATTTATAGGATGGGCGCAAATTCATTAACAGAAATTAGAGAATCTTTGCTTATAAGCAAAGCGGAGCTTGCCAGAAAGGCCAATGTTTCGCCAATTACGATTTCCCGTATTGAAAAAGGAATGCCTTGCAGGATGGAAACTAAGCGGAAGATTCTTTTGGCACTGGATTTGAGTATCGCGGATTATAAAAAAATATTCAGTAATTAAAGGCATATCATGTTTTTTGGAAAGAAAAATCACCTTATCGGCCTTGATATAGGCTCCCGGGCTATAAAAGCCGGTGAGGTCACAGAGACAAAAAAAGGGCTGAATCTGAAAAAATTCGGTATGATTGATATTATGCCCGGAGCCATCGTGGACGGCTCGATAAAAGATCCTGAAAGCGTGGCCGATTCAATTCGCCAGCTTTTTAAAGCCTATAATCTGAAAGTTCACAACGTAGCCATATCGATCGGAGGATATTCGGTCATTGTAAAAAAAATTAATGTTCAAACCATGGAGGAAGAGCAGCTTCAGGAATCTATTCAATTTGAAGCCGAGCAATATATTCCGTTTGCCATTACCGATGTGAATCTTGATTTTCAGATATTGGGGCCCAACGAAAACAATCCCAACCAGATGAGCGTTCTGCTGGTTGCGGCTAAAAAAGAGATGGTCAACGACTATGTGAACCTGACCCAGTTGGCCGGGCTCAATCCATGTATTATAGATGTTGATGCATTTGCACTCCAGAATATTTTTAAAACCGCTTATGATGCAAGGGGCGAGAATGTAGCCTTGATCGATATCGGCGCGGGCAAGACCTCACTGAATATTCTCAAGGATAATACTTCCGTTTTTATGCGCGATGTGTCTCTGGGTTGCAACCAGATTAACCAAAAAATTGTTTCTCTGCTGGGTTGTACTCTGGGGGAAGCCGAAAAGATTAAGTACGGTGAGGAGAAAGAGGCGATTGCTCCTGAAGATTTAACGGAAATCATTTCATCCGTGGCCGCGGACTGGTGTACGGAAATAAGGCGTGCACTGGATTTTTTCTATTCGACCTACCCCGATGACCAGATTTTCGTCAATTGCTGGCGGCTGAAACCTCGGCCGAAGTTGAAATAATAAAACCTTTTTCAGGCTTTATTATTGATGATGATCGTTTTGATTCGTCATATCTTGAACGGATAGCACCTCAGGCCGCTATCTGTATGGGACTTGCAATAAGAAAAGTTGATGATAAATGATACGAATTAATTTACTACCTTTCAGGGCTGCGCGGAAAAAAGAAAACATACGCCGTCAGGTATCTGTTTTTTTTCTTTCCCTTTTACTTATCGTTATTATTCTGGTCTGGTATAATATCCTTTTGGGCAACCGGATTTCCGATCTTAATTCCAGAATCAAGTATACCCAGACGCAGATTGCCAAGTATGATAAAATTAATCAGGAAATTGCTCAAATCAAAAAAGCGCTTGATACATTAAAAAGCAAAACAAATGTTATCAAGATGCTTGAAAAAAGCCGGAAAGAGCCCGTTAATCTGCTGGATGTAATGACAGACATGATCGTGGAAAAACGGATGTGGTTCACCAGCTTTGAATCAAAAGGCCGGACAGTTAATATCCGCGGAATTGCCCTGGATAATAAAACGGTGGCAGATTTTATGGTTCGCCTGGAAAACTCGAAACTTTTCAGCAGTGTTAATTTAAAAACACTGAAACAACATACTATTACAGAGTATACCGATCTGAAAAGTTTTCAAATTATTTGCAGCAAAGCCTCCTTAACACAGTTAAAAGATGAGAA
>NBLJ01000082.1 GCA_002084545.1 Desulfobacteraceae bacterium 4572_123
CCCGCTGGATCGACTGTAACGGAAATGGGGCCATCTCCTGCGGTTACGGTTGGATTTGCCATGGCAGTCAAAGCGCCGTCAGCGCCGATTGTGTACTGGGAAACATTGTCGCCATTATTATTTGCCACGTATGCATAGTTTCCCGATGGATGGACTGTAACGAATACGGGGAAAGATCCTGCGCCTACGGTTGCAGGTGTCATGGCAGTCAAAGCGCCGTCGACACCGATGGTGTACTGGGAAACATTGTCGCTGCTTCGGTTCGCCACGTATGCATAGCTGCCCGAGGGGTCAACGGTGACGGAGTAGGGAGCACTTTCTGCCGGCACGGTGGGGGTTGTCATGGGAGTCAGCGCCCCGTCAGTGCCGATGGAATACTGCGAAACATTATCGGATGCAAAATTGGCAACGTAGGCATATCTGTCCGATGGATCGACTGTTACGGACGTTGGACTAACTCCCGAATCGACTTTACCCTGGTAGCGCAACCGACCTGTATCGTTTTCAACCGCGTAATATGATACGGAATTCTCGGAAGAATTTGCCACGTAGGCAAAGCGGGGATAAACTGCTGCAGTCCCACCGCCGCCACCCCCTCCTCCGCCACTGCCACCTCCACCGGTGCCGATGATGGAAACCAATCCAAGACCAATAACTGATAATAGAGAAAAATAACGAACAACCTTTATTATTTTATTTTCCTTTTTCATTATGCAGTTTTTCTCCTTTCCAATGTTATAATTAATAAAAAATAAGCGGCAATTGTACCTATTGTTATTGCAGCCATATCACCAAAAGAAAAAGTTCCCCGGACAAAATAGTCCCCGGTATTTTCCAAAAACGGAATCGAGGCAAACCAGTCCGGTATAAACTTTATAAAGATAGTGCTGAACTTCTGGCCAAGCTCAAAAAGTGAGTTTATTAAAAACCAGAATAAGCAGATAATGATGAATTCTCTTTTTTTAGAAGCGATCAAAGCCGCTGTTATGAGTATGAATGAAAATACATGAGCAAAAGAAGGCAGGCTGTTTCCGATAATACCGAATAGATTAGGCAGGATGTGGTAAAGACTTATGTTAACAAAGCTTTTATAGACAAAATAAGTCTGATCCGGCGGGCGATCAACAAGATATACCAGTATGCCGATAAAAAGTACAGTCATACCAATCAGAATCTGAAGTTTGTTTATTAAGTTACCATTTGTGGTTTCGGATGTTTTGTCGGATTCCTTCATTAAATTTTTCCCTGTGGCAACAAATGGAATTATTCTAAATGCTGACGGTCACGTAAATTATTTCCGGTATGACTGCGTTGTGCTGCATTTCACTCGAGTTCTTGCTTGCCGGGTGTAGCCTACCATGCTTCGCTTACAGTTATACCGTGATAAGAGGTGAAGTCTGGAGCCCTTGAATCCTTATAATTGCGCCCACTTTTTTGGGAAATGATCTCAAAAGAGGCATTAGGGTTAGTAATAAATATTATTATAAGATTATAAACTGAGAAAGGTTCGATCAAGCCACAAACGGCGACCCCAAACGGGGGGGTTGCCGGTGTTGAAATGATTGGCAATAGAATTGCAGGAAATAAGGATGCAATGTCGGGTGGTTAGACAGATTTTGGGCCGAGCGTCAGATCAGCCCCATTCGTTTTGCTTCCAGGGCCGCTTCGGCCCGTGAGGACACATTTAGTTTTTCATAAACCCTTTTGATGTAACCGGCCACGGTGCCCTCACGAATACCGATCATCTTGGCCGCTTCAAGGCGCGTCATGCCTTTGGAGATAAAAATAAGCACATCCTTCTCCCTGTCGGTGAGCGCTACCCGGGGTTCTTGCGGAGATTTATCCTTTACCTGAAAATGTTTGATGATGCGGCGTGCGATGGAGGGTGACAGGGGCGGTGCGCCGCCCATAATATCCTTCAGTGATCGCACCAGCTTATCCTTGTCCTGGCTTTTCAGAAGGTAACCGTCGGCACCGGCTTGCAGTGCCAAAAAAATATCCGTATCGTCATCAAAAGCTGTGACCACAACACAAAAAATGCCGGGGTTGAACTTCTTGGCCTTTTTGATGAATTCAAACCCACGGCCATCAGGCAAATAGATGTCTACGATGGCCATACTTAGCGGATATTCGGCCAGCAATGTCAGGGCTTGCTGTATCCCTTCGGCCTCGACAATGATGATATCACTGATGGCCTTGTGCAGCAGTTCGGAAAACCAGAGGCGTGTATCTGCATCATCTTCCAGTAACAGGATGTGTCGCATCATTTTGCTCCTTTGAAATCGTTGATGAAACGTTGAAATTAGAAATCGGGGATCTGGCCTTAGGGTATGAATATCGAACAAGGAATATCGAATTATGAAGTGTTGAATCGTTGCACTCCAAGCGTCGCCTGCGGCTATGCCCCGGTAAGCTGTCTTTTAAATATTAAAAATGGCAGGATACCTTACTTCGACATTCATTATTCCTTGTTCGATATTCTGCGGTTCAAAATAAACTCGTAAACACGTTTCATCTCACCCGAATTTTTACTTTATAATTTCAAATTTCAAGTTCCGAACATCTACTTTTCTTTGGAACTCCTCCGCGCTGATGATTTGTAAGCCATGGGAAAGGAGAAATCCACAGTCATTCCCTTTGACCAGCGGGTTGATTCTTCCTGGTTGCGTACCCAACGAACTTTTCCGCCAAGTGCCTTGGCGCGCATCCGCATATTGGTGGTGCCAACGCCGCCCTCTTTGTTGCTTCCGGTTTTAATGCCATAGTCGCCGTTATCACTGATGTGCATGTTAAAGCGGCCATTTTCAACGGCAATTCGGACGGCGATCTTTCCGGCATTGGTGTGCGTCACCACATTGGAAATGGCTTCACGCAATATCCGGCCGCAGCTGATCTGCTGCCTGGCTGTCATAAGTTGATGATCCATTGATTCGGGTGCGTCCCAGTGTAGTTGGATATTGGTCGATTCAAGACGCACAGCCAGCTCAGCCCGCCAGTCCGCCAGGACCTCTTCCATTGGCTTCTCCGAAGTGTTCCGCAGAATGTAGATCGTATCACGCAGGGATTGAAACGCTGCATCAGCAAGTTCCTTAAGGGGTGCTTTAGAGCGCTGCTTGATGGCGATCAGCTTTGGCAGGACATCATCGTGCAGGTCGCGCATGATCCGGTCGCGCTCTGAGGCAGCCCCCTTTTCCTGTACCTCACGAACTTGGGTGGTAATTGAAAAAATTGCGCTGGCCAGATTCAGGATAGCTTTGGCCAGAGTAACATCTTGTGCACCGAACAACCGGGTGCCTTGATGATTGCCGGTAAGTTCGTAAATATGATCGCCCTCCAGGCTTGGAATTTGCAGAACAAGGCCATGTTGCGTGGTTGCAACGCTGGTTTCAGCGCTTTCACGGGCCTTAATATTGAGCGGGTTGAATATTTGTACAAGCAATTTCGACCACTGGTCTAGAAATGATTGCAAAGTGCCTTTTGCAAACAAAGATTGTATCATTTTAGGCAGTTGTTTTTCCAGTTTATATTCATCCAGACGTACTATGCGTTTCCACAGCCATTGACGAATTGGAAAATACAGCCATCCCAACGCAATAACAGATATCGGTAGAACGGTTTTAAAATTGACATCGAGGATCAAAATCAGCAGAACATCGATAGCAGCGATAAAAAAACCGCTGGCTAACCACACCCAGCCTGTAAACCACCAGCGTTCCAGCTGGAAAAAGCCGTACCGTAAAATACCGAACGCAAATCCGATAAACATCAATAGAATAATAAAAGTAGGGACCCATAAAGGAAGGGTGAAAAAGTGCGGAAAGACCACCGGAATAATGACTATGCAGGTGGCGATGCCGATGCAAATCCAGATAGAAAGAATAAACCATCGCAGGGCCGCACGTTCCACCGGTCGTTTCTTCGTTCTGCGCCATTGGATGTACCCTAAAACAATGGTAATTGCATATGGAATCATATGGTTCAGGAAATAATAGGCATGAACCGGTGCCTCATACCACTGCATGGTCTGGTTGAGCCATATGATAAGCATCGCCATATAGGTAATAATAGTCTCTCGGGAAGTTCCGATGCGTTGGGGAAAATGTGAAAATAAAAGTAAGAGCGAATAACAAAACACGACAATGCAGAAATGATTGATAATCGACAACGCCAGGAACAATTCGACATCCATGGCCAGTTCCCGCGGGCCGTATACGGAAAGGCATAAAATACCGCCAAAAAACCCCATCCCACTCATCAGAAGAAACCGGGTTGTCGGTTGACCGCGTCGATAACACCACACACCCACACTGATAAGCAAAGAAATGATTCCGCCGGCATTTAATAACCAGAAGGACAGCGGCAGTTGAACAAATGACCTGTGATATCTAACCGGAGCGGACAATATCTGTCCGTCACTGGTTATGAGTTGAACATGTTCATGGCTTAATATCTGCATCAACGCACGCTGTTCTTCAAAGAAACGGTTGTATGCTTTGTATGTAACGTATTGGTCGGGATCTTCCAGCAGCATATCGTTATGAAGACGAATGGCATTGCCGCCGACATTGCTAATGGAGACCACCCTGGTACCGGAGGAAAGATCAGGGATATTAAGCGGTGCTTTTTTGACGATCAACCCATTTTTGTCCTGGCTGGGTGCCCAATATATGTCCAATGAGGGCTGGCGTACGGCAAGGGATGCGGCGCAGGCAATGCCGATTGATGCAATGAAGGTGGCCACAATAAAGACTTTGCGCGGCGCAGCGTTCGGCATCCAAAGACCGGAGGGTTGGCCGGAGAGGGAGATAGGCTCTTGTTTCCCTGGGATATTGATCATCTTACTCACTTGCTTTGGTCAACGATAAAGTGATAAATTCCCTTATCAAGGGTAGAATAAGGGAAAATTTCAGATTGTGCTCGGCCTGGAGATGAGTAATAACATATAGCAGCACCGAGTGAACATTGGAGATTTGCATCCGGACACCGGTGCTTACGATTCAACTACCGTACGGCGGATATATTGTCAACAGGCCATTTTTATCAACCTTGATGGGGTGAATTACAACAGTTGCAATAATATTCAATAACGTGCTATTAGTGCTGACCGATCTTATCCGTCTAACTGCAAGTCAATATTACATTGAACCAGCAAAATTGATGGCGTCGTAAAAAGTTTCATCTACTGCGTTGCAGTGGTTTTTATATGGAACTTTCTCCTTAGCACCCCAAGGGCATTTTCTGCGGGCACCATCGGTGATACTTTTTATGGATTTATCAAAATTGACGGTTTCATAAAAAGTCATTTTTACCACTGATCTCGCAGAGAACGCAGGGAATATCTTGTTTTATTAACTAGATATCTCCGTGGGCTCAGTGTGCTCCGTGGTAAATTCGACTTTTTACGACGCCATCAAAATTGAATGATTGTTAGAAACAAATGGAGATTATTATTCAATGAATACCGGTTTTGATAAAGTAATGAATATGTCAGAGGCAATAAAGCTCTATGTTGCCGATGGCAGCCATATTTCCATTGGCGGATTCACCATTAATAGAAATCCCATGGCTGCCGTATATGAAATTATTCGCCAAAAAATTAAGGACCTTCATTTATATGCTCATTCCAATGGTCAGGGCCTTGATGAACTTATCGGGGGAGGGTGTGTATCAAAACTGGAAATTGCCTATGGCGGCAACGGCAGATTTGCACCTACATGTATCAGGTTCAAAAAGGCTGTTAAAAAAGGAACTATAATCGTTGAAGACTATTCAAATTACCAGATGACTCTGCGATTTCTCGCAGGTGCAATGGGTGTTCCTTTTCTGCCGACACGATCCTCACTCGGAACCGATATTATTGATAAATGGGGTTTTTCAGAGAAATTGAGAAAATTAAATCATAAAATTCCTGATAAGAAACTTTCTGTGATAGACAACCCTTTTACTTCCTGGACAAATGCAACCAAAGTGGTCCTGGTACCGGCCATAAATACGGATGTTACTATTATTCACGTTCAAAAATCCGACCGGCAGGGGACTGCAAGGATAGAAGGACTTACATTTGCAGATATAGAACAGGCGAAATCGGCAAAGAATCTTATTATTACATGCGAAGAACTAATTGAATCTGAAGAGTTAAGAAAAAACCCGGATCAAAACCAGATACCGTTTTTTTGTGTTGATGCTGTTGTACATGTACCTTTTGGCGCTTTTCCTACGGCCTGTTACCGGTATTACGATTACGATCCGGTTTACCTTAATGAATACAAAGAATTTGCTGCGGATGATCTTCGTTACAAAAAGTATCTTGAAAAATTTGTTTGCGGTGTGAAGGGCCACCAGGGCTTACTTGATCTAATTGGCAAAAAACGGATGGAGATGATCAAAGCAGATTCCCGGACAGGATATGCAGCAAACTTAGACAGAAGATAAAGGGAAAGGCAGAAGGGAATAATAAAACAGACGGAATTCTTTAAGCCCTGTAACCTTTAACTCATGAACCTGGAACCTGAAGCCATACGCGGCACAAGTGCTTGCGACGCGCGAGCGACGGCATAAGGCACAAAGACGGAAGAAAAAAAGTAAAGAATTTTTGTTCGTAGGGCAAGGTTTTAAAACCGAATAAAATCAATATCGGACGGCTTTGTAAAAGATTCAAATTCCCCCCTAAAAAGCAGCGGGATAAAAAGGCGCACGAATCTTGAGTGGTGAGACGTACTTATAGTACGTCGCAACCGCTCAAGATGAAGTGCAACGCCGAAGTTGGATTTTTGCGAAGCCGTCAGGGAGTATTTTTCATGGCTGACTATACAATGAGAGAAATGATGGCAGTTGCTGCCGCACGGGAGATAAAGGATGGAGATATTGTGTTTTGCGGAACTGGAATCTCCATGCTGGCTGCAATGGCAGCCAAACACATCAGTGCACCCAACAGCGTAATATTTTTTGAAACCGGAGCTGTGGATTCAAAGCTGGAAGAAGTTCCTCTCGCTGTGGCTGATTCCCGTGTCATGTTCTGGACATCGGTCAACGGCGGCCTTCTCGATGCATTTGCCACAATGCAGAACAAGTTTACAGGCAAAAAGGTTGTGGGAATTTTAGGCGCAGCTCAAATTGACAGGTATGGCAACCTGAACTCAACGGTTATCGGAGATTATTTTAAACCATCGGTGCGATTTTCAGGAAGCGGGGGTGCCTGTGACGTGGCTTCTTTTGTCAGCAGAACAATAATTTTCATGCAGCATGAGAAAAGAAAATTTGTGTCAAAGGTAGATTATATCACCAGCCCGGGCTGGCTTGATGGGCCTGAAGGAAGAAAAAAAGCCGGGCTGCCAGGCCAGGGACCGTCAACCGTTATTACGAACATGGCGATAATGGGATTTGATAATCAAACAAAAGAGATGTATCTTAAAGGGTGTTTCCCGGAAATTACGCCGCGGCAAGTACTTGATAATATGGATTTTGAGGTTGACATATCACGTTCATCCAAAGTGCCGGCTCCTTCAAAAAAAGAACTTAAGATGTTGCGGGAAAAATGTGATCCACAACAGTTGATTCTGGGATAAACCGGTTTAACAATATCAAATATGAAAAATACCATATACTGTCTCATCCCCTGTTATGTTTTGTGATTCCCTTCCTACTGGAAAATTGACGTTGACAATTAACCCAGCCCTTGATAATTTAACGGGTCGGAATTTCTACAACTTAGTGGAATTATAGTTTTTTTGGTGATACTCGTCAGACACCTATTATTCCAATTGGGGCGAAACCTCTAGCTTGTGATGAAAAGACAGCTTAATCTAATTTTATTAATATTTGGACTTGGTTTTCTGATATTATCCGGGTGTGCTCATAGAAAGGCTCACGCACCTGTATTGCCCTCTGATCCTTCGCCTGGAAAATCTGTTTCTTCAAACCGGGAGATTTCTCTATCAGAGGGAACAGAGCCAATTGCAGAAGAAAAGGACGAATTTCTTGATGAGTTTGAAAGTGAATTTGAAAAAAAGGCGGTTACGGTGGCAGACCCTCTGTATTTCTGGAACCGGACAATGTTTCACTTCAATGACAAGCTGTATTTCTGGTTCTTAAAGCCTGTTGCAAAAGGATATAGAGTGGTAATTCCAAGTGTGGTCAGAACCGGCGTCAGAAATTTCTTTAGCAACATCTTTACACCAATCCGTCTGACAAGTTGTCTGCTTCAGGGTAAAGTAAAAGCCGGCGGAACCGAGTTTATCCGGTTTGTCGTTAACAGCACCATTGGGATAGCAGGAGTGACAGATCCTGCTAAAAAATATCTCAAGCTCGATATAAGTGATGAAGACCTTGGACAAACCCTTGGCTCTTATGGTATTGGTAATGGATTTTATCTGGTCTGGCCTGTGCTTGGTCCTTCTACTTTGCGTGATTCCGTTGGGTTGGTCGGAGACCGGTTTCTAAATCCCATTACCTATGTGAAACCGGTTGAAGCTTCAGTGGCGATCTGGTCTTACGATAAGATAAACGAAACTGCCCTGCACATAGGAGATTATGAGTCTATTAAGGAGGCGGCTATTGAACCTTATGAGGCGTTTCGAGACGCCTATATCCAGTATCGAAAAAATAAGGTGAAACAGTAATTTCGGAGCTACTCAGGTGGATAGGCTGAAGGCTGTTAGGAAAAGCGCATTTTAAAGCCATGTTGATGCAAGAATCACATATCGCCCAAATACTACAATCGTGCTTTTCCGACCCCTTCAGCCTAAACAGCTTCCGCCTAACTACGTGAGTAGTTGCAATATTTTCTTTTGAAACAGCTTGACAAAATGAGTTGAAATAATATGTTTAGATTTAGTTTAGTAGTTGAATAGTTAAGTGGTTGAGTAGGAATATAATTACTATTATTTCCTAATGTTACAACTTTTCAAACATCGAATGTGCAATTTTCAAGCAAATAATGGATATGCTCATTATAACAACAACTTAACCACTTAACGAAATTTGGAGGGAGGAAAAAAGAATGAGGGTTTTGGTCAGCGACAACTTAGGTGAAATCGGCATCCGGATGTTTCAGGAAGAAGAGGGGATTGAAGTTGATGTTAATACCGGCCTGTCTCCGGAAGAGCTCAAGGGCATTATCGGAGATTACGATGGCCTTGTTATTAGAAGCGCAACAAAGGTGACGAAAGATCTACTGCAGGCAGCAACAAAGCTGAAGGTGGTCGGCCGTGCGGGAATCGGTCTTGACAATGTAGATATTCCTGCGGCTACAAAAAGGGGAATCGTTGTTATGAACACTCCGAGTGGGAATGTAATAACGACTGCTGAACATACTATTGCCATGATGATGGCCCTGACGAGAAACATACCTACGGGAACCAGCAGTTTAAAAAATGGTCGGTGGGATAAGAAAAAACTCCAGGGAAGAGAGATATTCAACAAAAAACTGGGCGTGATAGGTTTCGGTAAAATAGGCGCCATTGTTGCTGACCGTGCACGGGGACTTAAGATGAAAGTGATTGTACACGATCCCTATTTTACGCCGGAACAGATAGAAAAAGCCGGGTTTAAAAGCGTTTCCATAGAACAGCTATACCAAGAGGCTGATTATATAACAGTGCATGTGCCTAAACTTGACAGCACCATTGGGCTTCTCAACAAGGCGGCTTTTGATCAGATGAAAGACGGTGTTATGGTAATTAACTGCGCACGTGGAGGTATTGTTGATGAGGATGACTTAAATGACGCCTTACAATCCGGAAAAGTCGCCGGAGCGGCACTTGATGTTTTTAAAACCGAACCACCGGGTGTATGTCAGTTGTTTGAACACGACCGTGTTATCTGTACGCCCCACCTCGGTGCGTCAACAAAGGAGGCCCAAACCAATGTGGCTGTTGGAGTGGCTGAACAGATTATTGATTTTTTAAAAAACGGCACAATCCTTAATGCGGTTAATGTTCCGTCGGTTGCAGGCGAACTTCTTGCCAGACTGGGGCCGTTTCTGACTCTTGCCGATCGAATGGGAAGCCTCCAGGCACAGATTGCCAAAGGGCCTATAAAAGAAGTTGTTATCGAGTACAACGGCGATTTTAACGATCTTGAGCTTGCCTCTGTTTCAACAGCCGTTTTAAAAGGACTTCTCGAAGTGTCCGTCAAAGATGATGTCAATTTTGTCAATGCAAATATTATTGCAAAAGAAAGGGGTATAAAGGTTACAGAAGCAACCAGCACCGATTCCGAGCACTTTATAAATCTGATCACTGTCAGAGTTAATACAACTGAAATGACAAATTCGGTTTCAGGAACAATATATGGAAAGAGTGACCCACGAATAGTGAAGATTAACAATTTTGGGCTCGAGCTGATCCCGGAGGGTCATCTTGCTCTTATTTTTAATCTTGACAAACCAGGCGCCATTGGAAGTATCGGCATAACCCTTGGTAAAAAAGATATTAATATAAGCCGAATGCATGTGGAACAGGATGAAGACGGTGTAAATAATATTATTTTTCTTAAAACAGACACGCCCATACCAAACAATGTGCTTAAGGAACTGCGTGATTTACCCATGGTAATTTCGGCCACATTGTTAGAATTATAATAAATAAGGATAACATTTTAGTCTATTTAAAAGCCGGAGTACCTGAATGCTCATTTGGGCATATTTTTTAATAAGCTAAATGAATACAAGGAGAGGGGAAATGCCTGACAAAAAAGGTGAAGAAAGAGGTTTTATTATAAAGGATAAAAGGGTTCTTACCCAAGAAGAGCAGGATCTTAATAAGGAAGATAAAGCACCTGAACAAGAACCTGCCAAAGAGGAAACAAAGGCTGAGGAGGCGGCATCAACGGGAAAACAAGAAGCCGATGCTCAGCTTCCGGAGATCAATTTTCCGACTTTCATCATCTCTTTGAACGCATCTGCCCTGGTTAACCTTGGAGCTATTGAAGATCCCGCTTCGGGTAAGAAAGTGAAAAATTTAATCGTAGCAAAGCAGACAATCGACATTTTAAGCATGCTTGAAGAGAAAACGCGCGGGAATTTAACGGAAGATGAGGAACAAATACTTAAAAACATTCTTTATGATTTGAGAATTATATACGTTAAAGAGAAGGGATAGGATAGGCTGGGAGCTTAAGAGGCAATATGATGTCGATAGGCCCTTATGAAAATTCTTTCTCCGGCCAAGATAAACCTGTTTTTACATATAACCGGAAAAAGATCGGACGGGTATCATGATCTGGTCACCATTATGTGTTGTGTCAGCCTTTATGATACGATTTTCCTCACAACGCACGCTAAAAAGACCACCGTGTCATGCTCAAACCCGGAAGTCCCGGAAGATGAAACGAACATCGCCTTTAAAGCGGCCGATCTTTTTTTAAATAGATTAAACAGACAAGAGGGTGTTAAAATCACGATTAAAAAAGAGATACCGGTCGCAGCCGGACTTGGTGGCGGGAGCAGTAATGCTGCCGCCGTTTTTTTAGGATTAAACCGCTGTTACGGGTACCCGTTTTCTCTTGATGATCTCATGACCATGGGCATCTCAATAGGTGCGGATGTCCCATTTTTTTTGTTCGGAAAACCAGCCAGAGCAAGCGGTATTGGTGAGAAACTTGAAGTCTGCGATGGACTTCCTTCATATAAAATTTTACTGGTTTATCCGGGATTTGGTGTTTCGACTGCCGAAGTTTATAAAAATGTCGATTTGGGATTGACAAAATGTGAAAAACCTCTTACAAAACCTCTTTTGGGGAAAGGCAAATTTAGTACAGAATACCATTTATACAATGACCTTGAAACTGTTGTTGTATCAAGACATCCTGAAATAATTGCGGTAAAAGAATCACTTTTAAGCCATGGCGCAAGAGGAGCGCTTATGTCGGGAAGCGGGCCGACTGTTTTCGGCCTTTTTTCTGATCATGATCAGGCCCTTGCGGCAAATCGTGTTCTTTCTAAAAATGCTGAATGGCAGGTGTTTCTCACAGATATGATAATTGATGCCGGATGTATAATAGATGTATAATGCAGGATTCATGATATGAGATATCTGCAAGAAGGTCTCTTATTGATGAATTCCTAAAAAGTCGAATTCTTCAGGTTTTAGGTTTTAGGTTTCAGGTTAACGCAATTGTCTGTTTTTCAAATGCTTAAAACTTAATACATAAAACTTAAAACGTTTCGTAAAAGAAAGTTTTTTTACTTTTTACGAAACCATCTTATTGAGGCTGATGCATTTTTTGGGGCGTCGTCAAGCGGTAAGACACAGGACTTTGGTTCCTGCATTCGGAGGTTCGAATCCTCCCGCCCCAGCCATGTTTTATAAATCAATTTTTTTAATCGGTGAAATAATAGCAATGGATGAAAATTCAATCAACGGTCTTGCAATTTTTTCGGGAAACTCAAATCCCGTTCTTTCAAAAAAGATATGTGATTATCTCAACCTTCCGATGGGCAATGCCAAGGTAAAAACATTCAGTGACGGCGAGATACAGATTGAAATTGATGAAAATGTTCGTTCAAAGGACGTTTTTCTTATACAGTCGACCTGTGAACCGGTGAACAATAATCTTGTAGAACTCCTTTTAATGCTGGATGCATTTAAGCGTTCCTCGGCTAGCAGAATAACCGCTGTCATTCCATATTACGGATATGCACGACAGGATAAGAAAGTGGCTCCCCGTGTTCCAATCAGCGCAAAGCTTGTTGCAGACATGCTGGAAGTCGCCGGTGCAAACAGGGTGATTACAATGGATCTGCATGCCGGCCAGATTCAGGGTTTTTTCAATATCCCTGTGGATAACCTTTTTGCCGCACCGGTTATTCTTGAGTACATAAAGAATCATTTTGAAAATAATCTTGTGATTGTTTCTCCTGATGCAGGTGGAGCTGAAAGGGCAAGGGCTTTTGCGAAAAGGCTTCACGCGGATCTTGCTGTTGTAGACAAGCGCCGTGATGCGCCGAACAAGGCGCGGGCTATGGCGGTCATTGGCGATGTTGCCGGAAAAATTGCGATTATTCTTGATGACATGGTCGATACAGCGGGCACGTTGATTGAGGCAGCAGCCGTCATTATAAAAAACGGTGCAACGGAAGTTCATGCCTGCTGTGCCCATGCCGTACTATCCGGGCCGTCTGTGGAAAGGGTAACAGATTCTAAACTAAAAAGTCTTATGGTAACAGACACGATTCCTTTAAATGAAAAAGCAAAAATCTGTAATAAGATAAAAGTATTGACAATCTCGGAACTTATTGGAGAAGCGATAATCCGAAGCTATAAAGGAGATTCAGTAACTTCTCTGTTTGTATAAATGTAACAGTTCAGCCACCAAGGCACCAAGGCACAAAT
This sequence comes from Desulfobacteraceae bacterium 4572_123, assembly GCA_002084545.1. GTDB lineage: Bacteria > Desulfobacterota > Desulfobacteria > Desulfobacterales > 4572-123 > 4572-123. Next base: position 13,332 of record NBLJ01000082.1, read on the forward strand.
AAGAGATATGAATTATAAAACGATGACAAAAAGAGCAGAATCAATAGCTGAAAAAGTGCAGATACAGCACATACCGTTTATTAAAAATGGCACTAAATGAATTATATTATAATCTTAGTGTCTTCGTGACTGAACTGTTATGTATAAATAAGATTTTATAAGGAGAAAATAATTTGGAACAAATTGAGCTAAAAGCAGACGTTAGAAAAACTACAGGAAATGGCCCTGCAAGGGTTCTCCGACGCGAAGGGAAGATACCTGCTGTGCTTTACGGCCCGGAAACAGAACCTGTTTTGTTGTCTGTTAACACAGGTGATTTTGAAGAAGTCCTAAAAAAAGGTAATGTAAGCCAGGTTCTTTTAAATCTTGTCATTCAAAACGGAAAAACCTTTTCAAAATCGGTCATAATAAAGGAATTGCAGATGCATCCTGTTTCGCAGGATTTTATTCATATCGATTTCTATGAGATCGATATGAAACGAAGGATAAAAGTTAACGTTCCTATTGTAACACAAGGCAAATCAAAGGGCGTTGAGCTTGGCGGTGTAATCCAGATAATAAGACATGAACTTGAAGTATTGTGCTTTCCTGGTGATATTCCGAAAGAAATTGTGATTGATATTACTGAGCTTGACATGGGTGATTCCGTCCATGTGGAAGAGATTCCCCTGGAAGGTGACATGGAAATTCAGGCCGATGTTAATTATACAGTCCTGACTGTACTCAGTCCAAAGGTCGAAGAAGAGGAAGTTGAGGAAGAGGAAGAAGAACTTGAAGAAGGTGAGGAGGGCGCCGCTGAAGGAGAAGAAACCTCTGAAGCCGGCAAAGAAATCGGCAAAGAAGCCGGCAAAGAAGAATAGCGAATGATTGATGATTTTCGATTGGTGATTGCTGGAGCTCATCCTATCTTCCGATTCATCAGAGGTGATTTGATAATTTTTTATTGGATCGTCAAGATTTAATGGAAGCAAACCTGTTTTGGAAAAACCTCAATCATCAATCGGCAATCGTCAATCAAAACATGGTATGTTACAAAAGCAGTTACGCCTGGTTGTGGGGCTGGGGAACCCTGGAAGAGAATATGAGAAGACCCGTCATAACGCCGGATTTATGACAGTTGATCATATTGCACAGACTTTTTCCATACCCCTTGATAAAAGAAAATTTAATACGGTCTTTGGAAAAGGTTTAATTGAAGGCGTTGATGCAATACTGGCAAAACCGTTGGCTTTTATGAATAAAAGCGGGCCGCCGGTTCAAAATCTTGCCGGGTATTTTAAAATATTAAATAGGGATATGTTGGTTATTCATGATGACATAGACCTTGATTTTGGAAGAATAAAAATAATAGAGAAAGGAGGGCATGGAGGACACAATGGAGTAAGATCGCTTATGGATGCCTTTGGCGGGGGTGATTTTTCGCGTCTTCGTATAGGCATCGGACGTTCCGGAACCGGAGCAGATGTGACTGGTCATGTTCTCGGTAAATATTCTGATGATGAGTCAAAGGTTTTAGACCAGCTAATCACCAGATGCCGGGATGCGGCAGTTACCATCCTTTGTAAAGGAATAAAGGATGGAATGAACCGGTTCAATAACCAAAGAACCGTATTGACAAGTTAAACTTTTCAGATGGAGGAAAGAATGGACTATTTACCGTTGGTTTGTACGCTGGTTGGTGTTGTGGGGGTAATCTTTGCTATTATTCTTGCGGGCGTTGTAAAAAGCGCGCCGGCAGGAAATGAAAAAATGCAGGAAATTGCAGCCGCCATCAAAGAGGGCGCTATTGCATATTTGAACCGGCAGCTTAAAAGTATGGGAATTGCCGGCATAATTATTTTTGTTATTATTATATTTACCCTGGGGTTTAAGACAGCTATAGGGTTTTTAGTCGGAGCTGTCGCCTCTTTTCTTGCCGGATATATAGGTATGCGGGTATCGGTTCTTGCAAATGTGAGAACAGCCGAAGCCGCAAAAAAAGGCCTTGGAGCAGGCCTTTCCATGGCTTTTCGAGGCGGCTCAGTAACCGGCATGATCGTTGCCGGACTGGCCCTCACGGCAGTTGCCGGATTTTATACAATTTTAATTAATATGGGCACATCGCAAAGGGATGCGGTTATCGCTCTTGTTGCATTGGGCTTTGGTGGGAGTCTTATCTCCATTTTTGCCAGGCTTGGCGGGGGTATCTTTACAAAAGGTGCCGATGTGGGTGCCGACCTTGTAGGAAAAGTGGAAGCAGGTATTCCCGAAGATGATCCCAGAAACCCGGCTACCATTGCAGATAATGTCGGTGATAATGTCGGCGACTGTGCAGGAATGGCCGCAGACCTTTTCGAAACTTATGCTATTACAGCAGTTGCAGCTATGCTTCTTGGTAATCTTCTTTTTCCAAGCGTCAGCATTGCAACTGAATTTCCGCTTGCTTTAGGTGCAGTCTCAATTATTGCATCTATTATTGCGGTATTTTTTGTACGTCTCGGCAGCAGCGAATATATCATGGGTGCTTTGTACAAGGGTATGTTCGGTGCCGCTATTTTAGCTGCCATTGCATTCTTTTTTATATGTAGAAATATGATGGGGAACATCCCAGGTATTTCGGCAATGTCGATTTATTATTCAACCCTTGTGGGTCTTGTTCTTACTGTTGTGATCGTTATAATTACCGAGTACTATACAGGTCTTCGCAAACCGGTTAAGGGTATAGCCCAGGCCTCAACAACAGGGCACGGAACCAATATCATTGCCGGCCTGGCCGTGAGCATGCAGTCAACAGCGGCTCCGGTACTTGCAATATGTGCTGCCATCTGGCTTTCGCATTATTTTGCAGGATTGTACGGTCTTGCCATGGCAGCCATGTCAATGCTTTCCATGACCGGTATGGTTATTGCCATCGATGCTTACGGTCCGATTACGGACAATGCTGGCGGTATTGCTGAAATGGCGGGAATGGACGAAAGCGTTCGTGCAGTCACAGATCCCCTTGATGCCGTAGGAAACACCACAAAAGCCGTAACAAAGGGTTATGCCATCGGTTCAGCCGGTCTGGCGGCCCTGGTGCTCTTTGCCGCCTATACACAGGAGTTTGCCATGCACGGCGGTACTGGTGAATTAAAATTTGATCTCGGTGACGTATATGTGATCATTGGTCTTTTTATAGGTGGTCTTCTACCCTTTCTTTTTGCCTCAATTGCCATGGAAGCCGTTGGAAGAGCCGGCGGGGCGGTTGTTGACGAGGTAAGACGCCAGTTTAAAGAAATTCCAGGCATCATGGAAGGAACCGGGAAGCCTGACTACAAAGCATGTGTGGATATTGTAACCAAATTTGCTTTAAAGGAAATGATTGTTCCAGCGCTTATCCCGGTAATTGTGCCTGTCCTTGTCGGCCTTTTCCTCGGCAAAATTGCCCTTGGAGGGGTTTTAATAGGGAGCATTCTGACCGGTGTATTCCTTGCCATCTCCATGACAACAGGTGGAGCTGCATGGGATAATGCAAAAAAATACATAGAAGACGGAAACCTTGGAGGCAAAGGAAGCGATGCTCACAAGGCTGCCGTTACCGGTGATACAGTGGGCGATCCTTATAAGGATACTGCAGGGCCTGCTATTAATCCGATGATCAAGATATTAAATGTTGTTGCACTGCTTTTAGTGCCGTTTTTGCTGTAAACAACATATAACATCGAATAAACTTTGAAAAGGATTGGTGTAATTATGCACCAATCCTTTTTTTATTGATTATTACGCAAAGCTGTGATATGAATTAAAACTTAATTGTTTTTGATGATTTTTCAAAAA
>NBLJ01000083.1 GCA_002084545.1 Desulfobacteraceae bacterium 4572_123
TTGCCGTCTTTGACGTCCAGCGCTGACTTTTTTAACTAAACGACTATATTTATTTTTATCCTTATTAAATCGAAAATCAAAACAATAATTCGACCAATGTCTGCCGAAATGATAAGAAACGGACCATTGGGACATCCGGAAACTGTAAATGAATAATTCAACTACTGAAAATAATGACACAGAAAAGTTAATGACCAATGCCGAATGGGAAAATCGGAGGCTGTGCATAGACGGAAACTGCATCGGGGTAATAGGTTCAAACGGCTGCTGCAAGGTTTGCGGCCCTGGAAACATTACCCGCACCGAATAATGAAGAATCCTCTGCGTTTGTGCCCGCCGGTGATGCGGATTTGGAATGGGACAATCGAAGGCTGTGCAGCGACGGAAACTGCATCGGTGTGATCGGTACAGACGGGTGCTGCAAGGTCTGCCGCAAGCCCTACACACCCTGATACATCCCGGCCGGATGCAGTATTTCGTATTGTTGAAAATATAACTATTTTCTCACCCGCCGATTTTGACTCCGGATATGGAAAGATCCGGATGATGGCCATAAAAAAAATTCTTTTTCGCTTGCAATTTTATTTTTTATAATATATCTATAGAGTTTCATTGTATTTAAGAATTTATATTAGTGACATTTTTCAACTATCATCAGAATTTGACAGACAACCAGCAAGATCAAAATATCCGTATTACTAACACTGTTTTAACTGCCAAGGAAGCCTATAAGCATCAAAGAAAAGCTGCAGATAACTCTGGAATGCTGTTTTTCAGCATTTCTCGATGAAATTCTCACCAAATCCATAGTGTGACAAATTCTTTAATCATGCTGTATTTCCCAGCCGATATCTTTTCCTTGAAATATTGGAGATACCATACTTCAGGAAAACAGAAGCCAGTCAGCGAAGGACATCTGAAAAAAACTTCCGGGAATAATCGTGAGAGAAAGCATCATCCTGAGGCATATTCAATCAACTTGAATTTTTAACTATCTTGAAGCATCACTCGTACAACAAATCATCTGTTGAAAACAGAGTTACAGCCAACAGATGGAAAAAATTCATAAACCCAATTAATTAAACAAGATAAAAAAGAATGGATCCAAAAAAAAGAAAACAACTTGACGACAAACTGCGAGCATTGCTCGAAATGAGTGAAAAATCTACAGAAAAACATGGGGCAGTAATTGCTAAACCTTTCAGGGTTGACGTCATCCGCCGCAGAAAGGGGAGCCCTGAAAAAAGGTTATAAACCATCCGGTGGGCGGCAAAAGGATCGTGGATGTATAAGGATTTTTTCAATTTCAGGGAACTGCCTTTCAAGCTGGTTCCCAATCCAGCCTTTTTATTTTTAAGCCGCAGCCATGAAGAAGCCCTGGCCCATCTTTCCTATGCTGTTGCCCAGGGGGACGGATTTGTAGAAATTACGGGCGAAGTCGGTACAGGTAAAACAACCCTGTGCCGGGCTTTCTTGGAAGAACTTGATCAAAAATTCGAGGCCGCCTATATTTTCAATCCAAAACTTGATTCCATACAATTAATCAAAGCCGTTAACGACGAATTCGGAATAGACTCAGCCCCTGACAACATAAAAAGCCTGATCGACAAACTAAATGCCTTTCTGATAGCCCAAAAAGCCGCCGGGAAAAAAACACTTCTTCTAATCGATGAGGCCCATAATCTTTCAAAATCCGTTCTGGAACAACTGCGTTTACTATCCAACCTGGAAACAACTCGGGATAAACTCCTGCAGATCATCCTTGTGGGACAGCCCGAGCTGGGAGAAATCCTCGACTCGCATGACCTTAGGCAGCTGGGGCAGCGCATCACTTTGAACTGCCACCTGCTGCCGCTTACGTTCAGGGAAACGGCCGACTACATAAACCACCGCATCAATATTGCCTCCTGCAAAGTAAGAGCCGGATTCAGCTACCTGGCACTGCGGGCCGTTTATAATTATTCCGGCGGAATTCCCCGCTTAATCAATATCGCCTGTGACCGGGCTCTCTTAACGGCCTTTACTCTGGATCAGCAATTCGTTTCCCGAAAGGCGACCCGTTGTGCCATCCGGGAACTGACCCGGCGGGATCGACTGAAAACAAGGCAACTTCCTAAAAAGGTAATGATTGGCGTAGGCTTTCTACTACTGATTTTGATTTCGACTCTTTTTTTTCTGTATCGATCGGGCGCCCTGTATATCACGTCGACATTGTCATCTCCCGATAAAATAGCCGATAGCAGCACATCCTTGAAAAATGAAACCTTCTATCCGGCAGCATCAAACCCTGCGCCCAGGGCATTGGTATATAAAACAATTGATCATTCATCCCCGAAGCCGCTCGCTGCTCCGGTGGTGGGGCACAGCGGCCCGAAGGAAACCGAAGCAATAGAAAGACCGCATAAAACCAATGAATTGTCTGTAAATACGGCACTGCCGCCCCCTCCTGCCGAGCCGGGTTCGCAAGATAAACTGCAGAGCATAAATATTTTTACCTCCAGGCGCAATGCCCTGAAAAATGTTTTAAATCTATGGCAGGACAATACAAAAATTTCATCCTATCCGCAACGCCTGGCCGACAACTATGATTTTTTTAGAATCGCCGCCGAACAAAACGGGTTCTCCCTCCTTCGAATGAATGGGAATTTGCCACTAATAAAAAAATTCAATTTACCGGCCATTCTTGAAGTAAAGCCTTTGACCAGGGCAGCGTTGGGATATTCCGCTCTTATTAAAATCGAAAACAACTTGATTTATCTGCAAAACGATCCCGGACAGGAACCCATTACCCTGAAGGAAAAAGATCTTGAACAGTACTGGACAGGTATGGTCTACATTCCCTGGAAAAATTTTTCCAACTACGCGGGAGTCGCCCCTATAACCTCACCCGCGGACACCATTCTTGCATTAAAAAAGCATCTGAAAGCCGTCGGCTTTGAGAAAATCACAGACAATTCAGAGTATGATGCATTTACCCGCGGAGCAATTCAAACAATCCAGAAAAAAAACGGGCTCAAGCCGGATGGCCTTGTCGGTCCCATGACCAAAATTATTCTTTATAACCAATCTAAATCCTGGAAGATACCTCATCTAAAAGGCACCTGATCAGGAATTACTATTTTGAGTTCAATATTAAAGGCACTGCAAAAATTAGAAACCGACAGCACACAACAGGCCAAAGGCCGGCTGCTTACGGGAAAAGCCACCATATTTAAATTCAATTGCCGATATTAATGCGGACAAACAGGGTATCGGGGCCGCAGGATCTGCCGCCCGGTTAGATTCAGTGGAAAAAAAGATTGCGAAAACCGCCAGGCGGAAAGAAATACACCAGGTCCAGGCCGATCCTACGCCGGAAAATCCCGTACAGATGTATCCATTGAACCAGACTGTTAAGACGACAGGAATACAGGCAACTCTGCCGTCTCCCTCGGCAAAATCAGACAGCGGGGTCAGGCAGGTCGTACTCAAGCCTGCTGATACCGGCAAACCCGTAAAACAGGATAAAGAAAAAAGTCAATCCGCACCTTTGGAGACCCAAAAACCGACTGTGGAGCAAATCAATGCAATCAGCACAACGCCTGATCTCCAGGTGATCGATCCCTTGACTCTGAAACTGCAGGCAATCTCATGGTCTCCCTGCGCCAAAGACCGTATGGCCGTTATAAACGAAAGTATTGTCCGGGAAAAAGGATCTATTAAAGGATATGTCATTATCCTCATCAATCAGGATAGCGTTATCGTAAAAAAGGGTGCTGAAAAAGGAAGGCTTGTTTTTTAATAACTGTTTGTGTTTTTCAATTTTTTCAAACACGAAGCTTGCCCCGGTCAAGGCTCCGGTATTGAACCGCCTCTGAAACATGCTCTATTTTTATATCCGGCTCGCCAACAAGATCCGCAATGGTGCGGGCTATTTTCAGGATACGGTTATAGGCGCGGGCCGACAGCCCAAGTTTATTGATGGCCGATTCAAGAAGCTTGCAGGATTCATCATCCAGACGGCAGTGCTTCTTGATATGCCGGTTGCTCATCTGAGCATTGCAGTAGATTTTTGTACGCCGAAGTCTGTCCGTTTGAATTACCCTGGCTGCGGCAACCCTTTGCCGGATACTCTCGGAAGATTCAGCTCTGCCGTCACCCATCAAATCCTTATATGGTACTGCGGGAACCTCCACATGGATATCGATACGGTCCAGCAGGGGGCCTGAAATTTTTGAACGATACCTGTGAATCTGCTGAAAGGTACAGTGGCATTCATGCTTCGGATCTGAAAAATATCCGCACGGACAGGGATTCATGGCGGTGATAAGCATAAAACCGGCCGGGTAGGTAATCGTTGATGAGGCGCGGGAAATAGTAACCCTCAAGTCTTCCAGTGGCTGCCGCAGAACTTCCAGCACATGTTTTTTAAATTCGGGAAGTTCATCCAGAAACAACACACCGTTATGGGCCAGACTCACATCTCCGGGGCGAGGAATATGGCCTCCACCAATCAGCCCGGCATCAGATATGGTGTGATGGGGAGCCCTGAAGGGCCGACGCGTCACCAGGGCCTGGTCCTTTTCAAGCATACCCGTTACGCTGAAAATCTTGGTCGTCTCGATTGCCTCCTCAAAAGTCAGGGGCGGCAGAATTGTGGCAAGACGCCTGGCCAGCATTGTCTTGCCCGACCCTGGAGGGCCCATCATCAGCAGATTGTGTCCGCCGGCGGCGGCAACTTCCAGTGCCCGTTTGACATGCTCCTGCCCCATGACTTCCGAAAAATCCACATGATTCTCGGGCTGCCGGTTGAATACTGCTGCAATATCGATCTGCTCCGGTATGATCCGGATAAATCCGCGGATAAAATCCACCACCTGGGCCAGTGTTTTGACCGGCAGCACGGAGATACCTTTGACTACGGAAGCTTCCCGGCCATTGTCAAACGGTACCATGATTCCCTTATATCCCGCCTGCCGGGCGGCCAGAGCCATGGGGAGCGATCCTTTAACAGGTTTGATGCGGCCGTCAAGGGACAATTCACCCAAAATAAGATATTTTGAAATAATTTCCTGCGAAATCAACCGGGTAGCCGCCAGTATTCCCAAGGCTATGGGAAGATCAAAACCGGTGCCCTCCTTTTTGATGCCTGCAGGTGCAAGGTTCACGGTAATCCGGTCGTCGGGAAACCGGTACCCGGAATTGCTGATCGCCGCCTTAACTCTTTCCTTGCTTTCCTTGACTGCGGTTTCAGGCAAGCCTACTGTTGTAAAATTAGGCAGCCCTTGTGCGATATCCACCTCAACCTCAACCAGATACGCATCTATTCCTATTACCGCACTGCTCAAGACCTTTGCAAGCACTCTGCCCCCTTTTATAAAATTACATCTGCGATTCACAGCATAACTATTCGAATTGATAAATTATAACAGACGCCATAGCCAAGAACAATCTTTTTTATTGCCAAAAGAATACCTATCATCTAAAAGTGTGATATAAAAGTATTACTGCTTTGGGAACGGCTCATTACTTTGACAAGGCACAGGTAAATTTAAATCGGAAAAACGATGCGAATACCATATCAACAACAAACAGTGGCCCGGGCGAGTTTCTGTTCGGGGGTAGGCGTCCACTCCGGCAGACAGGTTAACCTGGCGATCAAACCGGCGCCCGTTAATCACGGCATTAAATTTATCCGGACTGATCTTCCGGACAGACCCTGCATACCAGCGCACTTCAATATGGTTGTTGATACGAGTCTGGCAACAGTTATCGGCGCCGACGGCTGTATTGTTTCAACCATCGAACATCTTATGGCCGGCTTTTCAGGACTTTCAATAGATAATGCCATTGTTGAGCTTGACTGGTACGAAATGCCGATCATGGATGGAAGTGCCGGGCCCTTTACCGACATGATCAAATCAGGTGGCATCAAAAAACAGGACGCGCCCAGATGTTTTTTAAAAATAAAACAACCCATAGAACTGCGTGAAAACGATAAATTCGTCGCCATATACCCTTCAACAAATTACAAGATCACCTGCTCCATCGAATATGATCACCCATTAATAAAAAAACAGACAAACTGTTTCGATATTTCAGACAGGGTGTTTGAAAAAGAAATTGCCCCGGCCCGTACTTTTGGCTTCCTTCATGAGTATGAATATTTGAAAATGTACGGCCTGGCTCGCGGCGGATCACTCGACAACGTCGTGGTCATCGACAAGGATAAGATTCTCAACCCTGGTGGGCTGCGCTATAAAGATGAATTCGTCCGGCACAAAGCGCTTGATTGTATTGGTGATTTTTCTCTTCTCGGCCTTCCCCTGATAGGGCATGTAAAAGCCTTCAAATCCGGCCACGCCTTTAACCATGACCTGCTGAAAAAGATTTTTTCAAAAAAAGATTGCTGGGAGACACTTGTTTTACAAGCTCCCTGACAAAATTATACACCGTCTTAAGGTACACTTGGCTTCTTATAAAAATCCGCAATAGATCAGGCCCTTTTTTAATCCTACAGCAGTTTTGTCAAAATTTCTTGCCATTTAGAAGAGCATCCAGTATGATTTTATTTTATATTTTTAAAATATTTATACCGAAAATCGTCGCCTGATTCAACGGATAGGTACGAATGTAAATATGGAAGTGCCGAAAAACAAAAATATGAAACTTTTTTTAAAACTCAAAATATGGATCATACTGTTCTGTATTTTTATGATTGCCTCTAATGCCGTATCTGCTCAGAAAGCACAGTTGACCCATATCATCATTACCAATACCCGTGATGACCTGTTACTTTATCTGAATGTTGAAGGTGCTTTTCGTGAAAAAATGAAAAAAGCCATTTTCAGTGGTGTGCCGGCTTCCTTTTCCTTTATCATTAACCTATATCAAACCAAAAAGCTGTGGAAGGATAAAAAAATAGCTGCCAACAAAATTAGCAGTACAATCAAATATGATAACCTTAAAAAAGAATTTTTAATTCGGCGATCATGGAAAAACAGCGACCCTGTCATTGTTAAATCGTTTCAGGAAGCTCAAAAATTAATGACTGAAATCAGTAGTTTGAAAGTTATTCAACTGGCCGAACTGGAAAAAGGCCGGCAGTATCAAATACGTGCCAAAGCTGAACTCAGTAAACTTACCCTGCCCTTTTATCTGCATTATATTCTGTTTTTTGTTTCTTTATGGGACTTTGAAACCGATTGGTATACAATAGACTTCATTTACTGATATGCACCGGCTGCCATGTAAAAAAAAGCCGGTAAGAATGTGTTTATATTCTATCGGCGTTTAAATATAAATTTCACGTTTAAAGCGAACCGGTTCAGCCGGTCGGCACTGTCGCTTATATATGATAAACAATCGATTCAAAAAAACAATAAGCACACTTCCAAAAGATGAGCGCAAACGAAGAAAGCGTGAGGCGATTATTATTGTCTGCATCCTCGTTTTTGTTGCGCTTTTAACGCTGATTGAAAATCGTGTCATCCATTTCGGAGGTAATTTTCCCATTTCAAACACCATTTTGATGTTTATTCTGATTAACATCAACATGCTGCTGCTTATTTTACTCATATTTCTTGTTTTCAGAAATCTGGTCAAACTCCTTTACGATAGAAAACGTAAAGTCATGGGTGCTAAGCTCCGCACCCGTCTTGTAGCTGCTTTTGTTACACTTTCACTCCTGCCCGCCGGCATTCTTTTTTTCTTCTCCATTGGCTTTATCACGACCAGCATTGAATTCTGGTTTAATGTTCCGGTCGAACAGGCCCTGGAAAATTCAATCAAGGTCGGCAGGCATTTTTATCAGCATATGGAAGAAAGCAATGCTTTTTTTCTTGAAAGAATTTCATACCAACTTAAAAACAAAAACCTTTTATCCCCTGAAAATAAAGAAAAGCTTTCCCGCTACATAAAGGTCGTGCAGAGGGAGTTCAACCTCAACACTGTAGAAGTTTACGCATCAAATACCCGGCGTATCACCTATGCGCTGTCACCCGATCTTGAAAACAGATTTTTTATAACCGTTTCAGCGAATGATCTTCAAAAAAAAGTTGCCGGCGCATCGGTTCAAACGATTTCCGATACTATTTCAAATGGAGAACTCGTCAGAACCATAGCTGCCGTACCTTTTGGTACAACGCCGCAAAAGGCCGACGCGTTTGTTGTATTAGGCATCCTGATTCCACCGGTTCTTTCCGAACAGATGGCATCCATATCAAGGGGGATAGAAGAATATCGACAGATATTGCTGCTGAAAAAACCAATTCAAATTACCTATCACATTACACTCTCAATTGTTGCCTTGCTGGTTGTATTTTGTGCAATATGGTTCGGTTTTTATCTAGCCAAGACCATTAGTATTCCCATCAAGGAACTTGCAGAGGGAACCAGGCGGGTTGCCGAGGGTGATTTAAGTTTCTCCATAGGACAGGTCGCGGATGATGAGATGGGCAGCCTTGTTGATTCTTTCAATAAAATGACCCGTGATTTGCGCGGTAACCGGGAACAACTTGAGCTTTCCGCCCGTATGCTACGTGAACAAAACATTGAAATCGAAGCCCGTCGTCAATACATGGAAATTGTGCTGATCAATGTATCGGCAGGTGTAATTACCCTTGACGCCGGAGGCTTTTTCACAACAATGAATAAGTCGGCTGAAAAAATGATGCATTTGAAAGCCGAGGATATCATTAATAAAAGCTTTAAAACACTATTAAAGGGCCGTTTTTTATCACTTGCCACCGACATATTGGACAGCCTGAACGATTCTTTGAACAAATCAATGGAACTGCCTCTCAAGGTAACGATTCAGGGGCGACCCCGCAGTTTCATGCTGCATATTAATGCACTTAAAAACGACACCGGGCAACACATGGGAATTGTTGTCGTTTTTGATGACCTGACGGAACTTGAAAAGGCTCAGCGAATGGCTGCATGGAGAGAAGTCGCCCGCCGAATTGCCCATGAGGTCAAAAACCCTTTAACACCGATAGGTCTGTCGGCCCAGCGTCTGAAGCGCAAATATTCCCGGCAGGTTAATGAACCTGTTTTCGAAGAATGCACTCAAATGATCATCGATCATGTTGAGCTGATTCGAAATATAGTCAATGAATTTTCATCGTTTGCAAGGTTTCCAACGGCCAATCCCAGAGCCTGTAACCTGCCTGCCATCGTTGAGGAAACACTGGCACTATACCGGGAGGGACATCCTGAAATACTGTTTGAATTTGATAGTAAAGATGCTATCCCGGAGATCAAGCTTGACCGGCAGCAAATAAAACAGGCGATGATAAATCTCGTGGACAACGCCGTTGCATCCATTATCGGGCAGGGTACCATTTTGATTACAATAACCCACGATCCCATATTAAACATGATTCGAATGGAAATAGCGGACACCGGAAGCGGTATTGCGGATGAAGATAAAATTCGTCTTTTTGAACCCAATTTTTCAACAAAAAAAACCGGCATGGGACTTGGGCTTACGATTGTAAGTACAATCATATCGGATCATGACGGCATGATCCGGGTTCAGGACAATCAACCTCGGGGAGCCAAATTTATCATAGAACTTCCCGCATGAGGTATCGATTCCGAGTCCCCGGATCTGGTTCTGCTCGATATATGGATGCCCGGTATTGACGGTATTGAGACGCTAAAGGAGATAAAAAAGGAACACCCATTTATTCAGGTCATTATCATCACAGGCCACGGAACTGTCGAAACTGCCGTCACTGCAACCAAAACAGGCGCATTTGATCTGATCGAAAAGCCCCTTTCCATCGACAAGATTATCGTGGCCATAAACAATGCTCTGAACTTCAGACGACTCGAGGAGGAAAACCGCTATCTTCGCAGAAAAACCATTGCAAAAAATTCAATCACCGGCAACAGTCCGGCCATTACAGCACTTAAAAAACAAATTTCAATAGCCGCTCCAACAGATGCATGGATTTTAATAACCGGCGAAAATGGTACCGGCAAGGAACTGGTCGCCAAAACTATCCACCAGCTCAGCCCCAGGTCGGAGGAACCGCTCATCGATTTAAACTGTGCCGCAATCCCGGAGGAATCCATAGCAAACGAACTGCTTGGATATGAAAAAGGCGCCTTTGCCGATGCAACGGCAAAAAAACGCGGCAAATTTGAGCTTGCAGGCAAAGGAACTCTTTTTCTCGATGAAATAGGAGACATGAGCCTTAAAACCCAGTCCAAAATTCTTCGCGTCCTGCAGGAAAAAAAATTCCAGCGGATTGGCGGCAGCAGAACATTAGATGTTGACATCCGCGTAATTGCAGCCAGCAACAAGGATCTCGAAATCGAAATAGAAAAAGGCAACTTCAGGGAAGATCTCTACTACCGTCTTAATGTGATACCAGTTACCGTTCCGCCTCTGAGGGACAGGCTGGAAGATATTGCCGTGCTTGTAGAAATATTTCTGGATGAATACGCCAAACACAACCAGCTCAAGAAAAAGAAACTCTCGGAAGATGCTCTCAAATTGTTTTACGATTACGACTGGCCTGGAAATGTCAGGGAACTGAAAAATCTATTGGAACGTCTGGTCATTATGGTAAAAAATGATACCATAAAAATTTCTGATATTCCGGCTCCTTACAATCGCAGTGAAAAAGAGAAGTCCTTGGAAATCCGGAAACAATTGTTTGCTGGTGCCAGCCTGAAGGACGCCCGACAAGCCTTTGAAGAAGAATTTATCCGTCGAAAACTAGCACAGAATGATAACGATATCGATAAAACGGCAGCAGCTATTCAAGTCACCAAAAACTACCTCCAAAAAAAAATAAAAACTCTGTAACCATTTATTTTTACACATTTAAAATTTTTTGATATAAAACTATAAACAAATTTAAATCTGCTTTTTTTCAAAGGATATGGCGTTGCGAATCATCGGTGGTGAACTGAGAGGCAAAAAGCTCCATTCAATAAAAGGTGACCGGACAAGGCCGACGGCCGATCGTGTTCGGGAATCCATCTTCAACATTCTCGCATTACGTATTCCCGATGCCTCAGTCCTGGACCTGTTTGCAGGCACAGGGGCTCTGGGAATCGAGGCATTAAGCCGGGGAGCATCTTTGGCGGCATTTGTGGACTGTTCCCGCACTGCCCTCACCGTCATCAAAAAAAACATAACTGTGTGCCGCCTTGACGCAAAAACCGCTGTATTCAAACGGGATATCCTTAAAAATTTAGCTGGAGTACACCCGCTTCACCACGGCGGCTTCAGCCTGGCATTCATGGACCCTCCTTATAATAAGAATCTTGTTGAACCGGCACTATTGGCACTTGAAAACAGAGGCCTTTTAAAAAATAATGCCTGTATA
This sequence comes from Desulfobacteraceae bacterium 4572_123, assembly GCA_002084545.1. GTDB lineage: Bacteria > Desulfobacterota > Desulfobacteria > Desulfobacterales > 4572-123 > 4572-123. The sequence continues at coordinate 11,328 of NBLJ01000083.1, forward strand.
ACCATTGAACACAGTCGTCTGGAAGTAATCCCCGAAAACATAGCGGCCTATAAAATTTCAGATCAACGGAAATATGGTCAAACGCTTGTCTCATTTCTGACCTATCGAGCCGACAAGTAAAACTTAAACAAATGAAAGGTATCAAATGCAACGAATCGCGATATATCCCGGATCATTTGACCCGGTTACCAACGGCCATCTTGATATTATTAAACGCGGCCTTAAACTTTTTGATAAAATCATTGTCACAATTCTGATCAATCCCTCCAAAACCTCACTTTTCAATATTACTGAACGGGTTGAGATGCTTGAAAACAGTTTGCAACATTTTTCCGGTATTGAAATCGACACCTACAACGGACTTCTCGTTGATTATGCCGTTCAAAAAAATGCCACGGGTATCCTGCGTGGCATGCGGGCCGTATCCGATTTTGAATATGAGTTTCAGATGGCTCTGATGAATCGCAAACTGAACCGTAATGTCCAGACGGTTTTTCTTATGACCGGCCTGCGCTGGATTTTCACAAGCTCCTCAATTATAAAGGAAGCCGCCCGCTTTGGAGGTAAAATCAACGGAATGGTTCCACCGATCGTCAATAAAAAATTAAAGGAAAAATTTGCAACCTCGCCCGACCGGCGGTAGTAGTAGTAGTAGTACAAAAGCTGACCGCACAGGATGAAACAGGGCGGGCGGTTTTATTCATCAGACAGCTTTTCAAGCACTATGACGGCAATAAAGCCCAAAATGGCAAGGCCGACGGCGGCGACAACATAAATGTCAATCCCGGGGGGCAATGTATTCCCGCCCCACAAAACCTGTTCGTGCCCATTGATTATTCTGACTTCCAGCACCTGCTTCCAGGGCCATATCTTTTGCATGCAACCAGCCATCAACCCGGTAAGAAAAGCAAGTGTCAAACCATGATATTTATGAATCAGATAATTCAGAACCCTTGAAAAACCAAGGAGCCCCACCAGGCACCCGGAACAGAAAATCAGGATAATCAGGATATTTTCCACGGAAAAAGGATTTTTTAAAGTAGCGGTAATAAACTCGTATTTACCAAGAATCAGCAGGATAAATGCGCCGCTTAAACCCGGTAAAATCATGGCACAGATCGCAAGCGTGCCGGAAAAAAAAATAAACCATGAATTTTCAGGCGTTGATACGGGAATAAGATTAACAATAAAATACGCCGCTGCTGCTCCGGCAAGAAAAAAAATGGCCGTTCCCGGATTCCATTTATCAACCCGCTTGCCCACCACCAGGACAGATGCCGCAATCAATCCAAAAAACAGGCTCCAGGTAAATACGGAATAATTATGCAGCAAATAATTCATCAGGCGCGCCAGACTTATAATAGCCGTGCCAATGCCTAAAAAAAGACAAAGCAGAAAACGGATGTGAACCCCGGCAATCGCTCCTTTGATATCAAAAGCCAGAACCTTTCGTGCCGTTGACGTATCCACCGATTTTATGGCCAGCAGAAGTTTTTCATATATCCCTGTAATAAGGGCTATGGTTCCACCGGAAACCCCCGGAATAATATCCGCCGAGCCCATACATATACCTTTAACATAAAGCAGCAGTGCACTCTTCAAGGTTTGCGGCCCGGGGCTGGCGAAAAAGGCATCTTTCCAGGAAAAGGTTTTGTTCCTCACCGGTGCACCGTCCATCCGTGTTCCCCCACTAGTTTGACAAACCGGCAGCCTCCCAGGCTGGATTGATGAATTCCGTCGTCATCACGATAAATTTTTAATAATTCCTGTGCATGCCGGCCGCCCACCGGCAGTACCATCCGGCCGCCCACTGCCAGTTGATTGACCAGCACCTGAGGAATTTTGGGAGCCCCCGCGGTAACTATAATGGCATCAAAGGGACTTTCATCCCTCCACCCTGTAGTGCCGTCGGAATAACGGGTGATAATATTGTGGTAATAAAGTTCATCAAACAGCTTTCGGGCCTTTAAAAAAAGCGGATGTATCCGCTCTATTGTGTATACCCGAAAAGCAATTTCCGCTAAAATGGCTGCCTGATATCCGGAACCGGTACCAATTTCAAGAACCCTGTCTTTGCCGGAAAGCTCCAGTGCCTGAGTCATCTCCGCAACTATATAAGGCTGCGAGATTGTCTGCTGGTCTCCGATCGGCAGGGGAAAATCGCCATAGGCCTGATCTGCCAGGGCTTCGCTTACAAAAAGATGCCGCGGTACTTTTCGCATTGCCGCCAGTACGTTTGGATCGATGATTCCACGGGCCTGGATCTGGCGATTTACCATCTCTTCCCGCTGTCGTTCATATTTCAGTAATTCTTGTGCCATAGAAACTCATTGTATCACACTATATTTTATAAATAACACGTTTTTCAGTAATAATGATATCAATATACTTGTCATGAGATTCCATTGGAATCTGCGGATAAATCTGGCATTCAAAGGTCAGGGCAACTTTTCGGGTGGTGACGGGCAGTTTAGGAATCATCCTGTCATAATACCCATCACCCGGCCCGATACGGCCACCTTTTTCATCAAAAGCGATCCCCGGAATTATTGCAATATCAAGGCTGTCTATCGGAACAATCTTGCATCGCTCCGGGTTCGGTTCGAGTATTCCCCGGCTACCAAGTTTCAAATCGGTGTCAAGATTATCGACTTTCAGCATTTTTACTTTATTCTGTTTTGGATTAAAAACCGGCAGAACAATAATTTTATTATACTCAAAACTTTTTTTAAGTATTTCACGCGTATCAACCTCATTACCGCCATTTACGTACATCAAAACAATTTTTGCCTCAAGAAAATTAGCAAATTCAAAAAGCCGATCCTCAACCGCCCGCGTTTTTAGTTCGAGCTCGGTACTGGAAAATGCGCTCAGCTTATTGGCCGTTTCATTACGAATCTCACATTTTTTTTCCTGGATCTCCTCCATTTTTTTCTCCCAAATAGTGTTATTGATTCTATATTATAAAAAAATATACAGCCAAAGTCAACTTGCAATAATCATTGACTAAATAGCTATCTCATGCTACCTGTCTGCAGATATAAGAATAAAAAATTATATATTCGAAAAGATGCATATGCAAATCGGCATATCTTCTGATTTTCGATTTCTGTTTTTGATATAGTTAATAATTTTAATAAAATAGGTATTGTTATGCTGGAAATCAAGTTTATCAGAAAAAATTTACCCGAAGTTCAGACAGCACTTTCAAATCGCGGCGCCGAGGCCGACCTCGATACCTTTAAAACCGCGGATAAGAAACGCCGCGGGGTTCTCATGGAAATAGAGGAACTCAGGCGCCGGCGCAACGTTGTTTCCGATCAGATCGCCGGCATGAAAAAGGCCGGCGAAAATGCGGACGATTTAATGACAAAAATGCGGGGTGTGGCCGGCAGAATCAAAGAATTGGAAGTCTCTTTGGCAGATAGTGAAAACCAGATAAACCAGATCACCATGGGCCTTCCCAATATCCCTCACCCGTCGGTTCCCATTGGCAAAAATGAATCCGATAATCCGGTCATTAAGCAGATCGGTACGCCCCCTGTTTTTGAATTCGAACCACAGCCCCACTGGACCATCGGAAAAAATTTAAATATCCTTGATTTCGAAAGAGCCGCCAAAATAGCCGGTGCCCGGTTTCCTCTTTATTTTGGCGCCGGAGCAAGACTTGAAAGGGCTCTAATTAATTTCATGCTCGACATCCATACAACCGAGCACGGTTATACGGAAGTGCTGCCTCCGTTCATGGTAAACCGTCAAACCATGACTCACACCGGCCAGCTCCCTAAATTCGAGGAAGATCTTTTTAAAATCAAAGGCTGGGATTATTTCATGATCCCCACGGCGGAAGTGCCGGTAACCAACATTCACCAGGGTGAAATCCTGGAGGAATCGGATCTGCCGATATTGTACACGGCCTATACGCCCTGTTTTCGCTCGGAAGCCGGCTCTTACGGCAAGGATACCCGCGGACTCATAAGGCAGCACCAGTTCAACAAGGTGGAAATGGTTAAATTCACCCACCCGGATAATTCCTACGCGGAACTGGAAACTCTTTTAAAAAATGCAGAAACCATACTGGACCGACTGGGCATTGCCTACCGGGTAATTGAACTGTGCACCGGCGATCTCGGCTTTTCAGCGGCCAAAACCTATGATATCGAAGTGTGGATGCCGGCACAAAAAGTTTACCGTGAAATTTCATCATGCAGCAATTTCGAAAATTTCCAGGCCCGCCGTGGGGATATCCGCTTTCGACGTAAAAATAAAAAAGGCACCGAACTGGTACATACCCTGAACGGATCAGGCCTTGCCGTCGGTCGCACTGTTGCTGCTCTGCTGGAAAACTATCAGCAGCCGGACGGCTCGGTTTTGATCCCCGAAGCACTTCAATCTTATATGAACGGCATTGAGAGAATCTCACGTTGAAACCGGAACTATTCCCAGATAAAATAAAACCGTATATTCTTCCACAGCCATCGGGCGACCTGATATACAACTGTCTTGGATGCGGCCTGGAATTTCCTATCGAAAAGCTGCACTATACCTGCCCGGAATGCGGCCAGGTTCTGCTGATCCAGGATCGCCGGTTTCAACGCCTGAAAGAAATCCCCCCTGAAACCTGGCACCTGATATTCGATTACCGCAAGATGCTGACACTGCCGGCCATGAAAGGCATCTATCGATTCCATGAATTTATCGGTTCCATGATTCCTCTGGATGCAGTTGTGTATCTGGGAGAAGGCCATACCCCTATTATCGAAGCAAACCTGCACATGCAGGAAAAAACCGGGTGCAGGTTTTTCTTTAAAAACGACGGCCAAAATCCCAGCGCTTCATTCAAGGACCGGGGGATGGCAAGTGCCTTGAGTTATATTCACTACCTGATCAGAGAGGGTCTAACCGAGGATGTTCTGGCCGTATGCGCATCCACCGGCGATACTTCGGCGGCAGCGGCTCTGTATGCGGCATATCTGCAGCCGAACATCAAATCCGCAGTGCTGCTGCCCCATAAAAAAGTCACCCCTCAGCAACTCAGCCAGCCTCTTGGCAGCGGTGCAAAAGTTTTTGAAATCCCCGGCGTATTTGACGACTGCATGAAAGTGGTCGAGGCTTTGTCTGAAAATTACAACGTAGCGCTGCTGAACTCCAAAAATGCCTGGCGCATACTGGGACAGGAATCCTACTCCTATGAAATAGCCCAGGACCTGGAGTATGATATGAAAGACAAAGTCGTTGTCCTGCCCATCGGCAACGCAGGCAATATCACTGCAGTCATGAGCGGCTTTTTAAAATTTTATGACACCGGAATTATTACCACCCTGCCCAAAATCCTTGGCGTACAGTCCGCGCATGCCAACCCTGTTTACAGGTATTATCTGGAACCGGATGCGGCCAGGCGCAAATTCAAGCCTGTCACGGTACAACCGAGCGTTGCCCAGGCCGCCATGATCGGCAATCCGGTATCCATGCCGCGGGTCATCCATCTGACAAAGTTATATAATGATCTGTCCGGAAAACAGAATGTCTTTTTCATGGAAGTTACCGAACAGGCCATTATGGACTGGGAGCTTACAGCCAACCGCAACGGGCATATCGCATGCACCCACGGTGGTGAATCCCTTGCCGGTCTTTTTGCTGCCCGGCAGCAGGGAATTGTGCACAGCCAGGAGGTATCAATCATTGATTCCACGGCCCATGCGTTGAAATTTTCCGGTTTCCAGGAAATGTATTTTGAAAACACGTTTCCCGAGGAGTTCCAAATTACGCCCGAGCCTGCACTAGTCAACCGGCCAGTCCTTGTCCGGCCCAAAACCATTGACAGATTTCCGGCTCCGGGCTCTTCCATGGATGCTGACGACTTCAAACGCTTTGTCCAGGCCACCAGTGAATATATTGCCACGGATTTGAATCTGAAAAAGGCACCTGATTCATGAAAGGGCCCAGTCCATTCAACTGTACCGGCTGTCTTGCCGGGCTGTTTGTATTGCTGTCCCTGTTGTTTTGCACATATGCACACGGTGATCTGCTCCAGAAGAAAAGTTACTTGGTCCGCAATGATCGAGGGTGGGATATCCTGTGCGAGCCATATTCCGTAAAAAAAAACGACTGGGTATATAAACTTTTCCGACAAAAAGGTGAAATTTCACATCTGGATTTTCCTGAATTTTTAGGTATCTTTAAACGACTCAACCCCCATATCCACAATATCAACACCATTCGGCCGGGCCAGACCATCCTGATCCCGCTGAAAAAACTGGATGCCGGTTCGTTTCCAGGCCAGGCAGGAGGCGTCGTAACCATTCCGTTTGTTAAAATTTCCAAAGTGTCCGACATCCTGCATCAATACTCAAGCAAACAGAAAATCAAAAGAGGTGATACCATATACGGCATCATGAGCCGTCAGTTCGCATCATTTGGTTCAGAATCATTTAACCGGGGAATGAAACTGTTTCGCAGTATCAACCCGGGCATCACCAACCTGGATCGCATTTATGCCGGACAGAACATCCGGGTGCCTGATCGTGCCATTGCCAATCAGCCCTGGTATGCCTCACTGTTTGACAAATTCGGAAATCTTAAAACCGAAATTGCTATGAATGCCCCTGTGGAAACACGCACAACCACGCATGATCATTCACTATCCATAAAAGTGCCCAATTCACGGGAACCGAAGTACAATCAATCTGAAAAACCCGTATCCGACCTCGCGAAGGCCGCCCGGATCGTAAATGCCCGGTTGCGTAACAGGGGCTCTTATTATTTCCCAAACCCCGGCGGAATTGACTTTCGACTCGATCTGAGCCGGTTTCCACTCATTGAACTTAAAAACGGCAAGCACATCATTTTTCAAGACCAGGACATACTGTTCAAATCCGATCTGGATAAAATACGATCTTCATGGCCTGATGTAGAAGTAGCCTCGGGGGCGCCGCACACCTCTCTGAGACAGATTCTTGACTTGTTTTTAACAAATCGGGAGGAAACGTATGAGGACAATTATCTGACATTTTCAGACCATGGCATAGATGTAACCATTCGTGCAAACTGGATTACCCGGACCAAATCTTATAGCAAAAATACGCCGGACATGTTGTGCATAACCTTGATTGAAAATCCGGAGGAGCATACATCGCCTTCCATAGTCCGATACCTGGCGGAGCATAATATCCTGATCAAAGAAATCGTATACCGCGGAAAAACTGATACCACACGGATTTTGCCTGAATCGCAAAGAAATCCTTCCATCACACAAGGGCCTGCCGTCATAGATACCCCGGACATTCAAACCTTTGCCAAAGGCCTGCTCACGGCCCTTGGATTTTCCTATGCACCTGACATTCCGATCACCTTTCCATATGCCGGTATCCAGGTGGAGGCCCGGTCCAACCTTGTTTCAGGCTCAGACGGCCGATCCCTGCTTATTGATTTTGGTGATCTGTTCGGTGATGCCGTCAAGGCTATAAAACAATCCGGGCTCGATATTGTACAACTAAGGCCGGATGATACACCCGATATGATTTTAAAAAAAATTCTACCGGAACCGTCGGTTTCACTTAAGGCAAGGCCGAAATTCCTGGCCGCGGCAAGGCCGGAATCGTTTAATACGGCGATTACCTTTCCCGGCCATCTCATTAATCAGGGCGAACAATCAACGATCCTTCTCGGCATGCCCGACCTTAATAAAAATATTGTTCGATTCCTTGGGGAAAAAGGGATTTTGGTGATTCTATATAGCCCTTTCAATTGAATATTAAAAACTCTGAACGCTTACCCGGTTTAAATGAGGCAATTTTATGACCACTCGACAGCAGGTACTGACGGCAATCATTATCCTCCTATCCGTATTTTTTACAACTTCCTGTGCTACAACCAACCCGCAGATCAATAAAGAGCAGGGGGACAGCGTCCGAAATATCGGTGAGGTATTCATGAATCAGGGGGACTACAGGAAGGCATTGAAGGAATTTCAGCGGGCCCAAACTCTTTACCCCGAGGATCATCTGCTGCATTACGATTTTGGCATTACCTATTTCAAGTTAAACCGCCTTGACCTCTCGGTAAAGCATTTTGAAAAAGCCATACACCTCAAGCCTGATTTTGCAGCAGCCAAAAACAACCTGGGCCTTGTTTATTTAAAACAAAAAAAACTGGACAAGGCCATTAAAACCTTTAAAGAACTTGGCGGCGACCTGCTCTATGCCACTCCGTATAAACCTTTGTCCAATTTAGGGGATGCCTATTTTCAAAAAAAAGAGTATCGCCTGGCGGAAAAAAACTTCAAAGCGGCCCTTGACATCGAACCGGAATTTTCCATGGCATTGCGCGGTCTGGGTAGAACCTATATGGCTGAGGGAAGAATTACCGAAGCGGTTCAAACACTGGAAAAAGCGGTTCAAAATGCGCCCCGGTTTGCCGCACTGTATCTTGATCTGGGCAAGGCCTATACCCTGGCACGTCAGTATAAAAAAGCTCTTGCCGCCTATAAAAAAGTTATTGAACTGGCCGCCCCTGACAGTGATCTGGCGAAAAAAGCGGCAGAAGAAGCAGACAGGATCAGATAGAGATTAATCATTGCCCGAAAAAAATTAAGCTATACGGTAAATATCGGCGGAATTTACAGTTGGAAGCTGCCCGATACTCCTGGACGGCAGGGTCATGACTGTCGAGTGATATTTTCAGTTTCAAACTTTGATAAATTTTTAGCTTCTTCATTAAATTCTATCCCAACCAAAAATATTTCCTTACCTTCCATCAAATATTTTTCATGATATTTTTTTTCTTTGATCTGTTCCATGGCATTTTTGGAATTTGATTTCATTTTTATTTCAAAAATAAATATCCCTTTTTCCATGACAACCGTAAAGTCAATTCTGCCTTTATTGGTCATGTCTTCGGGTTTAATAGTCAAACCGAGCGCTGCAAAAAAGGAATAAAAAACAGAGCAGTAATACCCCTCGTATTCAGCAATATTATTTTTTACATACCACTGGTAAGGAATACCGGCAAAAAAAGTAAAAAAAGCCTCTTCCAACAGTTCCGGTTGATTTACAGACAATGCCCTGAATATTTTTTGACTTAATTTACTTGCGGCAGTAGCATCAGTTCCGCTGGCAAAAAACATTCTCAATAAATAATCATTGAAGCCTATGCTGACTTCTTTATTCGGGACACCCAGGGAATAAAAT
>NBLJ01000084.1 GCA_002084545.1 Desulfobacteraceae bacterium 4572_123
TGATATGTCCAGACTTCTCGCGAGGCTGGATGAACCTTTTACGAGCCATCCAGCACCAAAATAAAGCATTGCAAAACCTGTAATCAGAAGGAGATATTGGAGTAACATAAACTATTATTCCTATTCAAGCCGGTGATGAAAAATTTGACAGCGGACCCGGGGACAAGAGTTTCATGAATTAAGAAAAAAGGCCCGTCTTTTTTGCAATCGTGAATTATATTAACCAAATAACGGTGTTCAATACAAAGTTATAAACAAGGAGTCAAGTAATAAGCAGTATGAAAGTTATTGGTTTGGATGTTTATACAAATTCGCTCCATTATTATTATTGTTACATGCGGCTTCAATCTTTTCAACAAGTCCCGCTAATCCGACAAAGCTCTCTGTCTTGGTGGATATCAATCTCCCCAAATTGTAATTTTTTTGCAGTCTGCGAGCAAAAGACACAATATTGTTGAAAAAACATTCCTTGTTTGTTAACTTTATAATAAATACTGAAGGTTGATATACTAAAGTTGCTGTTTTTTTTACATATGGTGATATATGTGCCCGGTTTTTTCTGATAAAATCCGGTGTGTTGTATCTCGCGGTCTGATTATTTATTTTTTCGGAGGTTTGATAATGAATCGATGTAAGACGGTTTTTCTGATTGTGCTTGCTTCCAGTATTGCACTATTCGGCTGTGCGTCGGATGAGGAAAAAAAAGCTTCCCACCTGGAAAAGGGGCATGCCTATTTTGAAAAAGGCGAATATAAAAGTGCTGAAATAGAGCTTAAAAATGCCGTTCAGATCGATCCAAAATATCTGGCGGCTTATGAAAAGCTGGGAGAGGTTTATCTGAAACTGGGAAATGCACAGCAGGCGTTTAAAACCTATTCAAGGGTGGCGGAACTTGATCCCGAGAATATGAACGCCCAGATGAAACTCGCTACGTTTTACATGCTCGGTAAAAAAATTGATGAATCGCGGAAAAAGATTGATCTGGTTTTAAAAAAGCAGCCCGATAATATAGACGCCCTTTTTCTGCAGGCAGGTGTTTTAAATCTGGAGAAAAAATTTTCAGAAGCCGAATCCGTCTTTAATAAAATACTTGCAAAGGACCCGAGTCAGACAAATGCCTACCTGGGATTGGGCCGTGTGCTCATGCTGCAGGGAAGGTTTAATGATGCGGAAAAGAAGCTGAAAACGGCGGTTAGTCTGGATGTAAAGGATATCAAGCCGGCTCTGATATTGTTTGAGTTTTATATGAACCGAAAAAAATTTGCCAAGGCCCTTGCAACTGTAAAAAACGCTATTAAAGAAAACCCGGCTGATCCGGATCTGTATATTGTACTGGGTAATTTTTATTATAGCCAAAAAAAACAGGATAAGGCGGAAACCGCCTATCTCAAGGGAATTGAAACAGACCCGGAAAATGTTAAACCTTATATGGTGGCGGCCGGTTTTTATGATGCAACCGGAAATAAAAAAAATACAATGGAAATGTATAACCGGGCTCTCGAACTACAGAAGGACGATGTCCGGATCATGAACGCAGTTGCCAGGTATCATTTCAAGAACGGTGCGGTAGATGATGCCGCGGTTTATGTTGATAAAATGCTTGAAAAAAGACCGGCATATTTTCCTGCCCGGCTGCTTAAAGGAGAGCTTTATATTTTAAACAAACAATTTGCCGAGGCATTATTGTTGTTTGAAGATCTTGTAAAGCAGGAACCCCGATCCGCCAGAGCCCACTATTTTAAGGGCATCGCTCATATAGGAAAAAATGAGGCCGGCCTGGGCAAAACATCCCTTTTACGCGCTATCGAACTTAATCCCCGTTTTATTAAGGCAAAGGCCGTGCTGGCTGATCTTTATATGCGTGAAAAAGCATTTGAACTGGCCAGGAAAGAAGGAGAGGGAATATTAAAATTATCCCCTGATAATTACCAGGCAAAAATGATCGTCGGCAATGCTTTAATGTATCAGGGACATAGTGACAATGCAGCTTCGGCCTTCAAGGATTTGATCAAGCTTGATCCGCAAAACCCGGCCGGTTATTTTCGACTTGGTCTTCTCCAGCGGTTGACAAAACAGTATGACAGCGCTCTGGCCAATTTTGAAAAAGCCCTTATTATAAACCCTCGCCTTATGGATGTGTTTACAAATGTCATTTTTTTGCATAGTGCCCGGAAAAATTTTGCCGCAGCCCTTGAACAATGTGACCGCCAGGCCCGGATTGTAAAAGATTCACCGGAATTGCTGGCAGTGGTTTATAATTTAAAAGGAGAGGTAAAACTGGCGCAGAAAAAAATAAAGGAAGCTGAAACCTGTTTCCAGGATGCCTTGGAGCAGAACCCGGATTTTTTGCGGCCGTATTATGCGCTGGCCCGCATATATCTGAAAAACAATCAGGAGGACAGGGCAATCGCCCAGTATAAGGCACTTTTAGTGAAAAATCCAAATCAGGTTGTTCCGCACATGTTGATGGGAACTATTTTTGATATGCAAAAAAGATTTGATCTTTCTGAAGAACATTACCGGGCGGCCCTGGAAATTAATCCTGAATTTGCACCGGCTGCTAATAATTTGAGTTATCTTTTGGCCAATCAGGATAAAGAGCTTGATCAAGCACTTGCCCTGGCTCAGGTAGCCAAGGAAAAGCTTCCGGATGACCCGGGTGTAATGGATACCCTTGGGTGGGTTTTATACAAAAAGGGTCTTTACGACAGCGCGATCAATGAATTTACAGACAGTCTTGGGAAAATTACCGATAATCCAACGATTCATTATCATCTGGGAATGGTATATTATAAAAAGCAGAATCCGGAACGGGCCCGTGAACAGATGGAAAAAGCCCTGTCTCTGGGCCAGTCGTTTGACGGTGCGGATGAGGCTAGAAAAATTTTATCCGAGCTGTGACGGATGTTTGTTTTTCTAATAAAATACAAGGTGCAAATTACTTTCCATCCTTTATGGCGGTTGGCTCGGCTAATTCTATCCTATAACCGTTTAACCGAAACTTTTAGATCAACAATGCAAACGGGATGAAATTTTTATCATTTAAAATTCTTATTGTATTCATCCTGCTGCCCCCGGTGTGTTATATTCTTTCTATCCATTATCTGGAAAATCATTTATCCCGGAAATATTTAACGGCAATAGAAGAAATCTATATTGGCGATACCGACCAACTGTTTGCCGGCAGTATTTTGCTCGGGCAGGCCATAAACGAAAATATCGATACATATCTTCGGAACGAGACCTTGGTGAAATGGGGTGTTGTTGTAAATGTGACGGTCAGTACCGAAAACGGTCAGATAGTTTACCCGGCATATGTTGCTAAAGCCCACGAGAATACCATCACGGAATCGGACCCAATGCGGATCGCAGCCGAAAATTATTCGATACTGCAAGAAGGCCTGAATGTAAAAGTCGATGTAACACTGCAGCACAACGCGCCGCTCTCAAATTTAATGCTGGGGGGATACTGTTTTATTTTTTTACTGGGACTCTATTTTTATTACAGAACCGGTGTCCGCAAATTTACGATCGAGGAGCGCCGGCAGCGTAAACATATTGATAACCTTATTGCAATGGAGAAAAGCCAGTCACAAAAACTAATCTCTTTAGCACAAAATAGGGAAGAACTGGCACACGAAATTAAAAAGACTCAAAAACAACTCGAAGATGCAAAATTTAAAGCCGGCATAAATGAAGATAATTTTATAGAAGAAATCGTTAAACTTGAAGAGAAAATTACAGAAAATGTTGTCTTTCAAAATGAGCTGCAGGAAAATATCGAAAAACTGCAAAAAAGAATCGAATTTTTTGAGCAGGATAAAAAATTGGATACCACAAAGGCCGGGAAAGACAGAAAAAAAATAAAAAAAAAGTTTTCCGTGCTTTACAAAAATATTATTATCCATAACCGTGCCTTCGATGGTTTCATGACTTTATCGGATGACCTGCAAATCAAATGCGAAGAAATTATCCATCATCTGAATCATGACTCACGGCAGGTTCAGGTAAAACGTAAAGTTTTCAGCAAGAAAAGCCGTGTGACAGTGCTGGAAGTTCTGTTCGCATACAAGGGAAGACTTTATTTTCGTAATAAAAAAGGAAAGATCGAGATTCTCTCCATAGGAACAAAGAACAGTCAGGCCGGAGATCTTGCTTTTCTGGATAACCTTTAAAAAGAGGCTGCATGTATTTATCTCATTACAATTTGAAGCGGAAACCATTTCAGATCAGTACCGACCCGGAATTTTTATGGATGGGAGAAAAACACAAAGAAGCTCTGGCCATACTTAAATATGGTATTTTAGATAATCGTGGATTTCTGCTGCTTACCGGAGATGTAGGTACCGGCAAGACTACGCTTATCCATGCTCTTGTAAACAGTCTCGGTGAAAATACCTTGGTGGCCATGCTGCCGGATCCTGATTTGGAATTATTTGATTTTCTGAGATATATAGCCAATTCTTTAAATATGGATCAGAGCTTTCAGAGCAAGGGCGAATTTTTAATCAAATTCAGAAGATTTCTGATTGATAAGTATAAAAACGGCAAAAAAGTTTTGCTGATCATCGATGAGGCCCAACGCCTGAATCATGAACAGCTTGATGAGATTCGGGTTTTATCCAACATAGAGGCCCAGAATACAAAGTTGCTGAATATATTCTTTGTGGGCCAGGATGAATTCAATGATATATTACTGGAAAATAAAAACAGGGCTTTAAGGCAGCGGATCACAATAAATTATAATATCGATCCATTGACGAACAGTGAAACCGAAGCATATGTCCGGTACCGGCTGAAAACCGCCGGATCCCGGGAATCTTTCTTTGACATCGATGCTTTTCATGAAATACACCTGTTTTCCAAGGGATATCCACGTCTTGTAAATATTATATGTGATCATGCCATGTTGACGGGATATGTCAGAGGTATAAGGCAGATAACTTCGGACATTATCGAAGAGTGTGCCCTGGAATTACAAATCCAGCCAAGTCAGAATCAAAAAGCACAATCAGAGGTGAAGGAAAAGCAATCCCCAAAGGTTGGACACAGTATGGGCACGGCTGTTTTACAGCCTGACTTTTCCGAACAGGCCATGGAACCTGCGATCAATGCTTCCCTGACATTAAATTCCGATCATAGCGGGACCATGGGACAATTACTTGCTTTGATAGAGAATCTTTCCGAAGATAAACAAACGGAATTATTGTCAATTTTAAAGAAATGGGAATCTGAGGATAAACGGGAATTTAAACGCAAATCCTGTCTGGTTCCAATTGATTATTCGTCATCGGACAGGGCTTTCAGGGATTTTGTTCAGAACCTGAGCATTGGCGGTGTATTTATTGAAACCAGGGAATCGTTTTCTGTCGGACAAGCCATAACACTGCTTTTAAATATGCCTGATTCCCAGGACCATTTCAAGGTTTCAGGGGAAATCGTAAGAGCTGAACCTCTTGGAATTGCGGTAAAGTTTAAAAAAGTGACCCGGTATCAGGCCGAAATGGTTAAATTTATTACGGATAGATTATGAAAAAGGGAACAATTAAATACCCAGGTTAAAGGGCCGGAAAGCGAGACAGCGAGGTATTCAATTGACAAATCCTTGTTATTACTATATCATCTATACCAATGCTGATCTAAAATTAAGGAAAACAGGATGGATGATTTCAAATCAATACCCGCGCAGGCCGAAGTTACGGATCGATTGATTGATGTTATTAAGAACCTGCCTTACAGGCGACAGAGTGAGCTTTTAGATTTACTGGAAAAGGAAAAACCGGAAAAAACAGTAGAAAATGAGCAGCGCAGGCATTCCAGGAAAGACACTTTGCTGCCGGTTGATTATGCCTCTTACGATAAAAGCTTCCGTGATTTTATCAGGGACATCAGCGAGGGGGGCGTGTTTATTGAAACCAAACAGCCGTTGATGCCGGGGCACAAAATAGCCATGACATTCATGACAACAGACAATCAGCATCATTTCAAAATAAATGGTAAAATTGTAAGAGATGTTCAAGATGGAATTGGTGTGAAATTTGATAAAATAACGTCTGAACAGACCACTCAAATCAAAGCGTTTCTATCCAGGATATAACTATTGCCCGAACGAAAACTTCAAAACATCTGAAATTACAGTCAGTCGGGCGCTATTCTCAATTCCAGATTTTTAAACCTTTAGCTTGGAAAATCAAACAGATACCACCATTTAGCTAATGGCTAACAGCTAACAGCTAATCGCTAACTGACCCTTCCCTTCAAAAGTAGCTGCTTCCGTCCCAGCAGTGGGTGCACAACTTTTCCTTTGGCAGGCCAATTGCCTCAACAAGATCATCTATCTTTTGATACCTGAGGGATGAAAGCTTCAGTTTGTTTTTTATCCAGTTCACCATTTCCTGATTTTTTGCCGAGCCGGCCGCGGCAAATTCATCAAGGTATTTTTCACCCTCGCCTCCGATATTATCTATGGCTTTTCTGCCTGCAAGGTCAAGAGTTGAGCGGGAAGTGGAAAAATTGAGAAATTCACAGGGAAAAACAAGCGTGGGACAGGCAATACGCATGTGAACTTCAAGAGCCCCGTACTCTTTTAATATTTCGACATTGTCTTTGAGTTGAGTACCCCTGACGATGGAATCATCGCAAAACAGCAGTTTTTTCCCTTCGATCAAAGCCTTGACGGGAATCAGTTTCATCTTGGCCACAAGATCACGAACGCTCTGGTTTTGCGGCATGAAACTGCGGGGCCAGGTTGGTGTATATTTAACCAGAGGGCGCATGTAAGGTATATTTTTTTTGTTGGCATACCCTATGGCATGCCCGATGCCGGAGTCCGGGATGCCGGCGACACAGTCCGCATGTACCGGGTCACTGGCTGCAAGGGCACTGCCGCAGCGGTAACGCACCTGTTCCACATTGATGTTTTCGTAGCTGGACGCCGGGTATCCGTAATAAACCCAGAGAAAAGCACAGATCTGCATTTTATCTCGGGGTTTAAGTCTTTGTTCACAACCTTCGGCAGTCATAAAAACTGTTTCTCCGGGGCCCAGAAATTGAACGGTTTCAAATCCGAGATTTGGAAAAGCGCTGGTCTCGGATGTGGCTGCAAACGCACCGTCTTTGCGACCTATAATGACAGGTGTCCTGCCGAGTTTATCCCGGACTGCATAAATACCGTCTTTTGTCAGAACCAGAAATGAACAGGACCCCTTGATGGCGTTCTGGGCGTTTAAAATGCCCTCTTCATAAGAGCCTTTTTCATTGATAAGCATGGATACCATTTCGGTAGGGTTGATATCGCCGCCGCTGGTTTCGGTAAACTGAAATTTGTATTTAAAGGCTTTTTCGGCAAGCTCGTCGATATTTTTTATTTTCCCGACTGTTACAATTCCAAAGCGCCCAAGATGAGAGTTTATGATCAATGGCTGTGCATCATAATCACTGATAATTCCAATCCCTTTATTGCCGTGCATTTCAGGAAGGTCCGATTCAAATTTAGAACGAAAATAATTATTTTCGATATTATGAATCGCCCTTGAAAATCCTTCAGAATTATAAACAGCCATTCCGCCTCTTTTGGTTCCCAGGTGACTGTGATAATCGGTTCCGTAAAACAGATCCCTGACACAATCTTCTTTAGAAACTACGCTGAAAAAACCACCCATAAAAAGTCCCGCCTTTAAGATAGATTAATAAAAAATAAACGCTCTATTCCTATCATACGAAAAGGATATAGCAAGCAAAATATTAACCGCGGACGGGAGGGTTTTTCCGGGACGTAGAGTTCTTGACCCGGTCCATGGTTGAATGTTATTGGAGTGTATCGTGATCTGTAAATGTGCAGCAAGGGACGAACAATGAAAATAATTTTAATTTTGCTTTTAATTTTACTTCCCTGCAGCGCTCAGGCTTTTGAGCGCTATAACCATGTTGTAAAGTATGATCGTTATTTTTCCAAGTATTCCAAGAGGTATTTCGGGCCGGGATTTGAATGGCATATCTTCAAGGCCCAGGCGATTGCGGAATCAAATTTAATGGCCAAAGCAAAATCAAGAGTGGGAGCAGTTGGTATTATGCAGATTATGCCGGGCACCTTCAAGGAAATTAAACAAAAGGCTGCATCCATAAAAGGTAGCAGGGCCCAGCCGCGATGGAATATCGCAGCGGGAATTTATTATAACCGGGAGATATGGAAATTATGGAAGGCAAAACGGCCATACCAGGACCGGCTGAGTTTTATGTTCGGTTCTTACAATGCGGGCAAAGGCAATATTTTAAAGGCCCAGGTCATTGCCGAAAAAGAAGGACTGGACCCGAATCTGTGGAAATCCATAGAGGATGTGCTCAACAGGGTTACCGGAGAAGGAAGCCATGAGACAATAGGGTATGTCCGGAAAATAAAAAAGATTAAGGAGGTTTTACGATAATGGAAATAACTATCACGTTGCTCAATATTTTGTACGCTGTCTGCGGCGCATTTCTGACCATTGTTTTCATGATCATCGGTTACAGGATATTTGATAAAATAACACCATTTGATACATCCGTGCAACTGGCGGAAAGAAATATTGCCGTTGGAATTGTAGTCGGGTCCATTTTTATCGGGCTTGGAATTGCAGTCGGCCTTGTCATCGGTATGGGGTTGAATTAAAGATTGCCGGCAAAAGAGAGCACTGTTTTATTGATACTCATGTTTAATTCAGTATTGACCAGATCATGGTGTTTTTCAATGAAAGGAATATAAACCAGCAAAAAACTTTTCGGTTTCATGGTTATATTATTCAGGCGGGGAAGAATTTTTTGGGCAGGTTTGGCAAAACTTGCCAGAATGATTTTCATGCTTTCAACGGCTTCCGTGACAGGCAGAGTGACCGGTTGAAGTCTGTCCGCGGGCATTTCGCGAATCAGGCTGCCATCGGGTTGTGAAAGGGTCATGCCGCGTGAGAGCCGGAGAAAATCTTTGTGGCGAACCTTGAATCCTAACGACCAGAAATGAAATTTTGTCGTTTCCCATGATTTTTCAATGACTTTGGGAAGATTGGCGAGCCGGATCAGATCGGCGTAGGTTGCCAGATCAATATCCGGGATATCGGCCTTGATACGCCAGAAGGGGAGATAGACTGCATTTTTGGATTTTGTGGCAATATGACTGATTTTTAACCGGCGTAACTCACCGGTGCCGGGCCTCCAGGCAGATTGACAGTTGGAGCAGGTCAAAACCAGGGAATCCCTCTGGCCGTCAAGGTTCCAGCCGCACCCGGGACAGATGGCGGCAATGAATCGGATATGATCATCGGGATGTTTAGAGGGAAGGTCGGCAATATCAAAATTTTTGGGCACATTATGTACAATAGGCCGGTTGAGTATGCCGTCCATTAGTTTTTTATCCACATAAAAGGGCGAATAGATCATGCTCAAAGTTTCGCCGATATGGGCCTGGTGATATATAGGGCGGGGGAGTCCCGTATTAAATCTGTCTTTGAAAATTTGCATTGCTTTCTCAAAGGGCTGAGTCGGACGCAGAAAAAGGCCTTTTGTTTTCGGCAGGACAAATTTGAGTTTCAGGGTCTGGCTGCGCAGGCCAACGGATATGGGGAAGCTGTTTGAGCCGATAGCCTGGTGGCTGGCATCGATAAAGCGGTGATGAATGGTATTGCCGGCGCTGGAAAAGAGCATTCCCTTGAATCGCCAGTAGGGAACATAAAAAAGCTCTTTTCCGGCAGGAGCATTGCTGGGTAGAATATAACGGAAATAGTTTTTGCGCAGCAGATAGGACTGGACCCGGCAATAGGCGCATTTAAAAAGCCGGTCGGTTTCTTCTAAAATGGCGGGTGCCCCGCACTGGGGGCACTGATGTTCAATTTTATAACCTGACATGATTTACAATTCCGGCTACATTTTTTCTCCACACTGGTTGCAGAACACTGCATCGCTCAGGTTTTCAGTGCCGCATTTGGGACAAAATCTGGCGCTGGGTTTCTCTTTCACGGCATGACCGCAGCGGGGACAGAATTTAGCACTGGGTGTCAGGTTTTTGCCGCAGCCGGCACATTGGGTAAAGATAAGTAGCTGATGGCCGCAACTGGGGCAGAACTTTGCGTTTACCGGGATATCTGTCCTGCATTCCGGGCAGGAGGCGGTCGCCTGGGCATCTTTTGATTGGGCCGGTGCCATGCCTCCGGAAAAATATTGGGCAAACATGGCCGGCATCATCAGGCCCATTCCGGCCCCCATGCCTGCTCCGGCGCCTGACCCTTCTTCGGAATCAGCGGCCTTTTCCATGGCCATGGCGGCCTTCATCTGCATGAGCTTATTCATGTCCTTGAAAACTCCCATGCGGCTTCTATCGTCAATGGCTTTTTGAACCTCCGGCGGCGGAGTAATTGAATTCATATACAAATGGGTCAGGTTCAACCCGAAATGGCTGAAGTCTTTTTGCAGACGTTTGGCAAGACCTTCGGAAAGTTCATCGTACTGGGAAGGCAGGTCCAAAATAGTGTCGAGGGTTTCACCCATGTAATCGTTGAATCGAGATACGATAACACGATTTAAATATTCTTCAACTTCCTGGGTGGTGAAAATACCCTGAGTCCCAACCAGACGATTGATGAAAAGAACCGGTTGAACAATTTGAAGATTAAAAACCCCAAATGCCCGCAGCCGGATCAACCCCAGTTCGGAATCCTTGAAAGCGACAGGATCCCGCGTTCCCCATTTAAGGTCGGTGAATACTTTCATATTCACAAAATACACTTCGGCCCTCAGGGGGCTGGTCATTCCCCATGGTATACTGACAAGCTTGGTCAGGATGGGTATATTGGCGGTTTTTAAAGTATGCCGTCCGGGGCCAAAAGCCTCGACAGCCTTGCCTTTATAAAAAAATACACCCGCCTGGCTCTCTCTAACGGTAAGTTGAGCCCCGTACTTGATTTCTCCGGAGCCTTCTTCCGGTATCCGATGCACAAGCTCTTTGCCTGTATCGTCAAACCACTCGAGAACTTCTAAAAAGACAAGATTGTTTGTACCCATATTTGATTTCTCCTTTACAG
>NBLJ01000085.1 GCA_002084545.1 Desulfobacteraceae bacterium 4572_123
CGATAAATGCCAACCATGCGGCGTGCTTTTTCATTCCATTCATACTCTTTTACCCTGGCAATGGCATGAGCGCTCATTTCTTCGATGAGTTGTTTGTTTTCGAGCAAAAGACCGATTTTTTCGGTAAATCCCGCGACCAGATATTCCCTTGAATCAGGTTTGATTTTAAACCCTGTTTTTTCTGTGACATATTCGCCCAGCCCTGCATGGTCGGGGACTATGCAGGGCAGGCCGCACGCCATGGCTTCCAGGGCCACGGCCCCGCCGAATTCCCTGATGGAGGGAAAACAGAACAGATCAGCTGCCTTGTAATATGCCAGGGTTTCCTCCTGGGTGACCCAGCCCGTAAAATGGACAGTCTCCTGAACACCAAGGTCACGGGTAAGTTTTTCCAGATTCTCGCGTTCCGAACCATCGCCTACAATAGTCAGTTGGACCCTTGAACGTATCTTTTGATCCAGCCGGCTCAAGGCTTCAATGGCCATGTCCGCCCCTTTATAGGCAACCAGGCGGCCGACAAACACCATGTTCAGTGTATTACCGGATATTTTCTTTGGAGTGCCGATAAAATTTTTCATGATACCGTTTTCATGAAACAGTTCGATCTGTTGATTTTCTAGCAGGAACAGCTCCTGCAGCATCCTGAGAGTATAGGCTGATCCGGATAGTACCCGGTCCGCCTTTTTATAGGTTGCCGTATAACCGGGAATCATGCGTGTAAACATGCGCAGAAAGTTGAAATGGGCAAATTCTTTTCGGGCCACGGCCTGAAAACCCTTGGGAAAGGGAACTCCGCCGTTGACTGGTCCCAGTAAAAAAGGAGTATTTTTGCAGGCTTTGACAATCTTGACAGGATATCTGGGCAGCATGGGAGTCAGAGCATGCACAAGGTCATATCGGCCGTTTTTGATATCCTTGTGATAACGCTTATACACAATCTTGTTAAAACTTGAATAGACAGGGTAGGAAAGGGCATGCTGCAGCGGCCAGTTTACCCCGCCGCGGCTGGTCAACCGGGCCACCATGCCGTAATACCGCTTGATGCAGCGGCTTTCGTAAATATAATCGATCCGGTGGCCGTCGCGAATTTTTTCAAGGGCTGTACGGTTGCGTTCATGGGTCACAAGGGTTACATCGGCCAGCTGCCGGATGCCGTGGTAGAAATTGTACCCGACAAGGGGAACCGAAGCCCATTCCGGGTTACACTGTTCAACGATCATCAATACCTTGGGTTTCCGGGCATTCATGAGGTTCCTCCTATTTTGTTTTTGCCTCCGGTATAAAATAAAAAGCGGATAATGATGGCAAGCAGGATGCCGATGATAGCTCCACAGTTATTGGCGATCATATCCATGGGGGAAAAATGACGGCCCGGTACATATTTCTGGATGATTTCCAGAAAAAAACCTAAAGGGGCGATGGAAGTGGCTATAACAAGCCCGCGTTTGATGGAAGAAAAGAAAGCCGCCGGGTAAAATGTCAAAAGGGCAAAGATCAGAACCCGGATAAGCTTATCTTTGCCGAAAACGGATTCAGCTTCGGAAAACTGGGCCTGAGGAATAAGTGATCCGACGATAAGGGCAGCTAAACAACCTGCCCAGATCAGTGTAAGTGGTTTGGTCAGAAAAGACCTGAGCATACTTTGCAAACGCCTTGGTTTTTTTGTTTTCATGGAAACTCCTGCTATTCATATAAATCTAAGCCGGTTTTTTGAAACAGGTGTTAAAGCCGGTTTTATTTTTTCAGATTCCGGTGCAGTACCCGGCAGATCATGTTTCATAACGGTTTCATCACTATCAAAATCACCGGTCAGCTGTCTTGCAGGAACAGCTCCGTATGATTGAAAAAAAACCGGTGAAAAAGTTCTTGCTGATTTGTTTGCGCCGAATTGCATGCGCGGCAAGGGAATTTTTATCGATTTTATTTTTGCACTTTCCGGAATATCGGTTAATTTGTCCGGTAATTTATCATTTGGAGCCGATGCCTCTCGTGGTTGTTCCCGTGCCGGGCTCATGCTTTCGGAAAGACCGCCTTTTTCAAAAAGAGCAGCTCCGTGCAGAGCCAGCATGCCTGTTACTCCACCGGCAAAAAGAATATACAGGGGATTGACCATGGCATTGAGCATGCAGTCGATCATAAAGAGCAGCGGAATCAGTGCCAGTACGGCTGTCGGGGCGTATTCGGGTCGTCCCCAGAGGCGGGTTGGACATTTAAGAACGAATAAAAGCATGGGAAGGATCATGCTTGCAGTTACGGAGAACAGCCCCAGATATCCCCTGCGGCCCAGGGTAATTACCCAGAAACCGTCGGTAACACTGATATCTTCACCGGTTTCTTCGTCATAGACCCGTGAACGGCCCCATCCGCCCCATCCGAAAACAGGGCGCTGGATGGCTTTTTCAACCAGAATGTTTTCGTTGTCAAACCTGAAGGCCAGGGATGCGGCCCGATCGGGACTGAATTTTTCCGATATAAAATCAACGAGATTCTGGCCGTCCCAGTATCCGGTGGCACGGGTCGCTATGTAGGTCGGCGGAATAACAAGCAGAAGCCAGACAAGAATCGGAATTTTCAATTTGAAGGAGATAAAAAGAGTTGCAATACCGATAAGCATCAATCCCGTGGCGCCTGAGGATTTGCATGCCACGGCACCTCCCAGTAAAGCAAGAACTGCTGCAATTGTGGGTTTGCCCCACATTTTTTTGGGTAAAGTTTTTGTTAAATAGCACCAGAGGCCGACAAGGGCGGACATGGTCATAAAGGTTCCAAGCATGATGCCGTGTTCCATAAACACCATGGGCCGGTAGCCATTGCCGCGGATACACTGGGAAAAATCATGCTGCATGTAGCCATATACCATGCGGTGCAGCTGGGGACTCATTTTAAGTTCAAACAGAGTTAAGGGAATGTAGATCAATCCGCCGATAAAAAAAACGCGGCACAATGTCAATAATGCGGCCGGATCGGAGAAATAAAGCCGGCCTGCAAGATAAGGGACTCCCCAGATCATGAAAGTGTTAAAGCATTCCTGAATACCATCTTTTGCACCAAGTCCGTTTGTCACCGAGGAAAAAAAACCGGAAATCCAAAATAAAAGCATGGGAATGTCAACCGGATGAAATTTAAAATTTTCCAGTCGATCGGGATCGAAAACTTTTATGGCAATCAGAACACCAATCGAGGTTGCCGTCATTTTGTTGTAGAGAATCAGAGGAATGGCCAGTTTGTCCATGGGCAGGAACATGAAAGCGCCGAAAAAGCACAGCATTGCAGCATCCCTGGGCCTGTTTTTTGAAAACAGGTACATCACCATGGGAATAATTCCGTAAAGCGCCAGCAGGCAGAGAAAATTTCCTCGCATAATTTATTTCTTTTTTGCAGCCGGAGAGCCGTAAATCCGGTTTTTAATAAATTTCAGATATGGTTTGTTTAAAAATATTTCCAGGGGAGTAACATACCTGGCCCCCCCCCAGTTCAAAACCGAAGCTATGGCCGGTATCTCCAGCCGGATAAAAAATTCGGCAACTTTGCGAACCATGCCGTACATTGTTTTTTCTCCCTGGATGACCAGTATCGCCACATCCGAATGTGTTACAAGGTATTCCGTAAGATCGCTTTTCATGATCGGCTGGGCATCGATCAGAATCATATCGAATTTTTTTTTGGATTCTTCCAGCAGCATGCGCAGGATCAGATTGGCTTCACTCGTAATTTTTTCATGAGAAGAAAAAAGAACATTCACATTACGTTCAAAATCAGTATATATGCATTGTTCAAGAGTTTTCCTTCCCTTGATAACGTCGGCAATCCCGGGAAAATCCTCCTCGACGCCCAGCAGCCTGCGCAGAGCCGGATTAGTGGAGTTGGTCTCGATAATCAGAATGCTGGGCAGCATCTGCCCAAGATTATGGGATGTATTTAAAAGGATTTCGGTGGTTCCGTTCCGTTCATCGATACCATTAAAAAGAATAACTTTAGTTTGATTTTTCTGGTTATCTCTAAAAAGGCGGATAGCCAGGCTGCGAATTGCTTTTGATGCAACGCACTCCGGGGCGTCCAGGGTAATCCTGGCAAAGGTTTGCCCTTCGGGTGCCTGGGAAACAGGCCAGGTTGGCGGATGTCCCAGTGCCTGTTCAATATTTTTAGGACTGCTGATGCGTTTATCCATGAACTCCAGTACGAATAAAACAAAGGTGACAGCTCCGAAGGGCAGCACCAGGCAGATCATGAAAAGATTTTTTGCATTATCGCCGGCCGGTTTTTTGGGTGTAAGGGCCGGTGTGGTGATAGTAATGCGTCCGGGAGCATTGGACTGCACTCCAAGTTCACTGATTCGGGTTTCAAGACGAAAGAGCAGTTGACGCAGGTGCCGCAACTCGGCCTGGAGCTCTTCACCGGTAATCAGGCGTACCGAGTTTACAGAGGCCTCCTCCTTGGCTTTGTCAAGTTCCGCAGTGATGGTGTCTTCAGCTTTAAGAAGGGTCTTGAAATCATTCTCGGCCTTGATCAGCCGGGTCTGCATCTCATAGTCACGCTTGCCGTAAATGACCACCCTTGCCAGTTTGCGGACATCGTCGTTCATCTCCCTTTCGTACTGGCTCATGGCTTTCATTCGCTCTTCCACATATTGACGGTCGTCATTGGTCTGAGTAAGGCCGTCGAGCTCTGCCCTCATCTGCTGCATCTGCTGGTAGGTCCAGGATTGTGTGGAATCCAGTCCCCAGTCATTGGCCACCATCTCTTCCACATGAGGCCTCATGGAAATGGCACTTAACTGCTCCTTTTCGTGGACCAGCTGATTAAACCGGTTTTCCGCTTCGATACGGCGTTCATAAAGAGAAACACTGATTTGTTGAAGTTTTTCCGCTTTTTTATAATAAAGGTTAAAGGCTTCGGCAAAACTGCTGGTGCTGGACTGCCGGGCAATTTCTTCCAGTGTTATTGTTTTTTTCCGGATGCGGTTTTTGAGCTCTTTGTATTCGGAGTGCAGGTAGTTTAATCGATTAATATTTTTTGATTTTTGTTCGTATTCTATATGTTCAATGTAGACTTTTAGTATATTGTTAAGCAGTTCGGCCAGGCCGTCGGGGCTCTGGCCCTGCAGGGCCAGGTTCATGAGATGGGAGCGTGAAATAGGTTTGGCGTACAAACGTTTGTCAAGAATAGCGGCACATAAATCCAGGGGCAGGCCCTTGAAAAACTGGGTGTCCTTTTG
Organism: Desulfobacteraceae bacterium 4572_123; assembly: GCA_002084545.1. GTDB lineage: Bacteria > Desulfobacterota > Desulfobacteria > Desulfobacterales > 4572-123 > 4572-123. The sequence continues at coordinate 5,216 of NBLJ01000085.1, forward strand.
CTCTGGAGTAAGGCGGCTGACAGCTTCTTCCAGGATTGAACTTTCACGAAGGCGCATGGACTGAGTACGGGCGTAAGAGGCATACTGGCTCAGGATGGACGCTTCTTCGCCTTTGCCGATCAGTACCTGGGTGATCGGATCAATTTTTATTCTGGCCGAAACTTTGTAAAACGGTTTTATTCCCATCAGAGCAAAGGGTGCCAGAATGGTAAATCCGAAGTTGCCCGCAACAATTATAATAACTGCGTAGCGTTTGATAAAACCAACAATGTCAATCGGTTTGCTTTTTTTAGTCCCGGGGAGAAGGGACAACGGTGCGCCATCCTGCGTCATAAATAAAATATCCTTTGACCCGGTAAGAGGTGTTCAAAACACGGGAACAGGGTTTTCGTGCCCCAACACGGCGATAAGTGGTAAGTGCCTGCCAGATTTTTCAGAATCAGTCTCCTACGAAACCCTCCTGGCCCCATAACCCCTGTCTTACTTTCTGCATTACCCCCCATTTCTCAAGACTGTCGGTTGTAAGGTTCAGTACATTGAAAAATGGCACAATCTGCTGGATGTTATAATTAAACTTGCTGATACCCTTTTCGGAAACATACAGGATATCATTATCATGGAGCAGATAGTTTTTGCTTAAATCAGCAGTATTCAACATGGCCAGCAGGTCAATCTCCTTGATATTCCCCCGGTCGTTTTCGGTGGAACGTATAAGGTAGAGTTTTTTACGGTTCGCATTTTTTGTGGGACCGCCGGCCATCATCAGTGCATCCATGACGGTCATTTGACCGGTCAGACGAAAAGTACTGGGTTTAAAGACTTCGCCCATGACATAAACCAGTTCCGACTGGCTCTCCGGAATAAAAATCACATCGTTATTGATGATTCTGGCATTAAGTGCCACATTCCCGTTTTGAAGCAGTTCATTCAGGTCAACCCAGATGATCGTATCTTTACCCCGGATGATGGCGCATTTGGTGAGAAATGCCTGTTCCGCCACAATGGGCAGGCCCCCGGCCATGGAAAGCGCCTCCAGCAGCGTACCCTGGCCGGGAAATGTCACGACACCCGGATTTTCAACTCGTCCCAGAACAAATGCCTTATTATTTTTATGCGCCTTGATGGAAAGCGTGATCTCCGGTTTGGTGTAGTATACGGAAAATTTTTTGGTGATCTCCCTGGCTACATCCTCCCGAGTCCTGCCGGTGACATTTATACTGCCGATGCGGGTTATCGAAATTTCGCCGTCGGGGCCGACTACAATTACGGGCTGGGAGAGTTCAGGCCTGCGCCATACTTTAAGTTCCAGGATGTCACCTGCTCCGAGGAGATACCGGGTCGGCAGGGATGCGGACATGGTTTCGATTTGAGCCGCCGGCGTGAAGTGCTCCGATCTTTTGGATTCGGTTTTAAAATTTATATACTCAGGTGGAAGCGGGGTTGCCGGCTTAATATCGGTACATGCGGTTAAGAAAAGGATAAAAAAAACGGGCAGAGTCCGTAATACAACGGCATTTTCGTATCTAAAGAAAGCCCGGTTCTTAATAATTTTTGACTTCACACGGGATAAAGCTGAAAGCAGGGCGTCTATGACAGCAGTAAAAAAAAAATCAATTGATTGCATTTTCTTTTTCCCATAAATTATTTTGATTCATATGCATTGTGTGTGTATTATGTATATAGAAACTATTATAGCGGTTTATTGAATAATTGGCAAGTACGAAAGAGCGGATATTCAGTTGCGGTTGCATTCGTGCCGTCCAAAGTGTATCGTTATTATAACCTTCATATACAAATTGCAGAATGACTTTTTATGAATAATCGTATTGTGTGGATTGATACACTCAAGGCAATAGCCATATTCATGGTTGTCATCGGACATACCATCGGGCTGCCTGAATTTACGGAAAAGATGATTTTTTCATTCCATATGCCGATTTTCTTCTGGCTCTCGGGAAGTCTTGTCAGGGAAAAGATCAGACATACACCTTTTGTGGATTATTTGAAGAAAAAAGCACGCACACGCCTGATTCCCTACCTGTCATTCTCCGTTATAAGTTATACCCTGTGGTTTTTTCTTTTGCGTCATTTCGGTACACAGGCGCAATTGAATATCAGTCCGATGCACACCTTCACGGGAATTTTTTACGGCAACGGTATCAACCACAGACTCGACCACGACACGGTGCTCTGGTTTTTTCTCTGTTTGTTCGTAACCGAAATAATTTTTTTCTGGATTATTAAAATTCGACCCATAAAGTGGTTTGTTTTTATCCTGGCACTATTCTCCATTGCAGGATACGCGGATACCTGGTTTAACCGGCCGGATGGTTTCAGGCTGCCCTGGAATATTGATATAGCCCTGTCAATGGTTGTTTTTTACGGTATCGGCTATCTATGCGGGCCGTACTTTAAAAAAGGGGCCTGGATGCGCAGCCACTGGCAATGGGCTCTCGGGGTGATCAGTTTAATTATCTATACGGCCTGCAGTCTGATAAATTCAAAGGTGGCGGTGGTGGCAGGCAATTATGGTAATTATTTTTATTTTTATGCGGCCGCATTATCCGGAATTTTATTCTGGGTAATCATTGCCATGCAGATTCCCAAACTCTCCCTGATTTCAAAAATAGGCGACAGCACTCTGATTATTTTCCCTTTGCATCTGCTGGTATTTCCCTTTTTAACGGCCGGCATGGTTTACGGGCTCAAAATTCCGGCCGACATCAAGGAAGATTCGATCTTGCTTTCAATCGGCTACGCAGTTATAAGTATTCTTGTTTTACTGCCGGTGGCGGATTTGATAAACAAATATTTTCCGTTTTTGCTGGGCATGCCCGGCAAACGAAAAAATAGAAATAATAGTTAAATTCCGTCGTGTTCAAGGTTCGGGATTCAGCCTCCCATTCCTGGCAATCTATCTTTAATGTAAGAGACTATGCAAAAAATAAAAAACATTATTCAAAAATTGATCAAACCGCAGGAGAATTCTCTCAAACTTCAAAGCATGAGGGCCGCGTTTTGGAGTATCCTGGGAAAGGGCGGCAGCCATGTCGTAAGAATGGCCGGCAGTCTGATACTAACCCGGATTTTGTTTCCCGAGGCATTTGGTTTGATGGCCACGGCAACAGTTGTCCTGAATATGATTCAACTCTTTGCGGATACGGGTGTGCGGGCTGCCATCATACAGAATCCCAGGGGAGGGGAGACCGAATTTTTAAACACTGCCTGGATTATCTCCATCTGCCGGGGAGGGCTTCTGTTTTTGATCGTTACCGGATTGTCATGGCCCATGGCTTATTTTTATAACCAGCCCGATTTAAAGGGGCTGCTTTTTGTAATGGCCTTCAGCCCCCTGCTGCTGGGGTTTGAAAATCCTGCCCTGGCGCTTTTTATTAAAAAATTCCGAATTGAAAAACAGGTAGCCTTTGAACTGGGCACCCAGATTTTAGGGCTGATAACCTCGGTTATTCTTTCATATATCTACCGTTCCGTTTACGCCCTGGCGTTCGGCACTTCGATGTCGGCCCTTTACCGGGTGGCCGGATCTTATTTGATTCAAAACTTTCGTCCCCGTTTTAAATGGAATCGTGAACTGGGAATGGAAATCTTTCATTTCGGCAAATATATAATGCTCAATACCATGATAACCTGGGCCGCAACCAATGTCGATCTGATGATGATAGGCAAACTGCTGGACATGCAGCAACTTGGTTTCTACAGTCTGGGGCGCAATATTGGTCTGATGGTTTCCATGCTGTGCTATAAGATTATTTCACAGTCCTACATGCCGGCTGTCAGTTCCGTGGCAAATGATATCTCCAGGGTAACGCGTATTTATCAGCGTACACAGTCCTTTTTTCTGATGCTTGCGGTTCCTGTTTCAATCGTACTGGCTCTGTTCTCGCAGGAAGTCATCCAGATTCTTTACGATCCAAGATACCAGGCGGCAGCGGTTGCTATTTTCTGGATAAGCTCCTGCGGCATTTTTGAAGTTATCCGGCATATCAGCGGTTATACATTCATCGCCGTGGGCAAGCCGGTTTATGAAACGGTTTCCATGGGGGTCGGACTGATTTGTGTTGTATTTTTGATTCCATATGGAGCCGGCCGGGCCGGATTGCCAGGGGCTGCCGCGGGCATGTTCGCGGCGGCGGGCATTATCGCCTTTACCGAAAGTCTGTTGCTTGTTTTCAAACTCGGATTTTCCATAAAACCGGTACTGCGGACCTGGTTTCAGGCTATTGTCGTTGCCGGCGGAATCACCGGAATTTTTTATCTGCTTAACCCGTGGCTGCAAAGCGACTTTATGTTTAACCTGCCGTTTTTGGTGGTAATGGGGCTGTTGTCTCTGGCGATTTCAGGTATAGTATACCGGCTGCTGGAAGGCCCGCATCCTTTTCAGGATAAAAGCTGACGGTCTCGTAATTGTACAGGTCTAAAAAAATGCGCTCACTTATTATTGCAGTTGTTCAGTTTGAACCCCGTTTAGGACAAAAACAGAGCAACCTGAAAAAAATTCAAGAGCTTACCAGGCAGTTAAAAGCAGACATCATAGTGCTGCCCGAGCTATGTACCAGCGGTTATTTTTTTACTTCCCGATCAGAGGTTGAAGAGATAGCAGAACCAGCCAATACCGGTCCTTCGGCCGATTTTTTCAGAGAATTGGCCAGGCGGTGCAATGCTGTTGTTATTGCCGGTTTTGCCGAAAAAGATCATGACCGGTTGTTTAATTCATGTCTGATTCAGGTTCCGGAAGAGCCCCTGGCAAAAATATATAGAAAAACGCATCTGTTTTACAAGGAACGATTTTGTTTTGATCGGGGAGATACCGGTTTTTTCGTTATTCATGATAAACCGCGGGACGTGCGGATCGGGCCGATGATATGTTATGACTGGCGTTTCCCGGAAGCTGCCAGGGTGTTGACTCTTCTGGGCGCGGACATTATCGTATGTCCGTCGAATCTGGTGACCGATGCCTGGGGCATTGTCATGCCCGCCCGGGCCATTGAAAACAAGGTTTATGTTGCCGTGGCCAACCGTGTGGGAAAAGAAAAAAGAGACACCGAAGAGCTGTTGTTTAAAGGAAATTCGGCTGTTTACTCGTACAACGGCAGCAGGCTGGCCAAAGCCGGGCCCCATAAAGAGGAGATTGTGTCAGCGGAGGTCTATCCATCCAGGACAAGAGACAAGTCTTTTAACCCCCTCAACGATATTCTGACGGACCGCGAGCCCGTGCATTATCAAAGGCTGGCTGAAAGGTGACAGGCATTGGAAAATAGGATATAGAAATTAGAAAATAGGGAAGACGCCGTTCAAGCAGGGGGGGCAATTCACCTGCTTGTAGCTTTCAACTTGTGGCTAAAAAGGTTCAAATATTTTTTGTTTGATTTCTTTGCTCATGCCGGAACCGGTATCACGGATAGATATTTCCACATACTTTCCCGGAGTCGTGCGAAAGGGTTTTACAAAATGGCTCCCCAGGGTAATGTTTTTTGTGCCCAGATACAGCTCGCCCTTGCCGTCCATGGCCTCAATTGCATTTTTATAAATATTTATTAACATTTTACCGATCTGAACCGGGTCGAGATTAACCAGCCAGAGATTTTTTTGATAGTGTTTATAAATTTTAATCTGTTTACTGCTCGAACTGATCATATTGGATGTCCGCCTGACAATATCATTCAGGTTCGTCGGTGCAACCACATATTGACTGCCCAGGGCAAAACTCAGAAGCTGTCGGGTCAGTTCCGTTCCTTTATCCACGCACTGTTCAATTTTTTCGATTTTTTGGAGCGGATACCCTTCATGCTCAATGCGTTTGCGAATCAGCGAAATATTGCCATGAATAGCCATGAAAATATTGTTAAAATCATGAACAATGGCGCTGGCAAGAGTGCCGACAGCTTCCATCTTGTGCGCCTGCTGAAGTTCGGTTGCCAGTTTTTGCTGGTCGGTGATATCCTTGAGCGAACCGGTAATGCCGATAGTTTTTCCGGCTGTATCGGTATTGGGTGACGCACTGCCGTTGAAGACCCGGATAGAACCGTCCTTGTGCAAAATTTTAATGGTTGTATCGGTAAACACCTTGCGGTTTTTTATCAACTCTCTGAATATCTGTATGCATTGTTCGGAATCCTCCTTGCGGGTGAATTCGATAAAATACATTCCAAGAGTCTCCTGCTTACTGTGTCCGAGTATTTTTTCCCAGGCAGGATTGACATATGAAAATGAACCGTCCGCCTCAAGCGTATATATGATATCGGGTGCATTTTCGCTGAGAGCTTTGAACATTTCAACACTTTCCCGCAGTGCTTTTTCAAATTTTTGATGCTCGGTAATATCCCGTATCGTTATCAAATATCCCCGTAATATTTTTTTTTGATATAAAGGGGATATTACGACATTATAAATATGATCGACGCTGTTTCCTTTAACTTTAAAATCATGATTCAGGTTGTGAATGTCATGGCAGGCTTCAAGCAGATCCGGCCAGGCGGAGAAGGCATCATTGACGGGCGCTCCGATTGTATCGAAAGCTTTCAGCCCGAGAATTTTTCCGGCCGAAGGATTGAAGTTCATGATCCGGTTGTCCGGATTCATGAGAATAAGCCCTTCTTTCATACTGTGGAAAACAGTGTCATAGGCAACCGGAACGATGTCCAGGAAATGAAATTGAAATATTCCAATGCCACAAAACAGCCCGCTCAAAGCAAAGCCGAAAGGAGTCAGATCAAAATATGCAAAAGGTTCTATTCCCAAAATATAAACGGCATTGAAGATCCACGGTGTAAGGGCGCCGGCCAGCAATAAAACGGAACCTCCGCGATACGGATTCGAGGGGCGGAGAATAATTCTGACCAGCAGTACCGTGCCGATCAGCAGCAGCAGGTAGGAATAGAGCGACTGTATCCAGAATCCGGTATTAAATGTTCGAAACAGAAAGGAAAAATTATCTTTTTTGATAATTTCCGCATTACTGAAGACAAAGGCGTGCAGATGATTGGTCCAGACCATACTCAGTGAAATAATGGGAATAATGGAGAGGCTGACAGCCCACCTGAGAGAAAGATGTTCCGCCCGTCCTGTGTACGGCAGGATAAAGGCAATCCAGAAAACCGGTATACTTACAATAGAGAAGAACTGCATGTTTGCCCAGAAAACTTTAGAAGAAAGACCCGCAACTGTCATTTCCATGATGTGCCCCAGGCACCAGAGGGCAACCGCCAGCATAAGCAGGGCAAAGGGTATGGCGCCTTTGTTGAGCCTCCGATTCCATGCAAGAGTTGCCAGCGCCAGTGCAACTACGGCCGCAAGTAATAGTAGAATATCATAGAGGGTAAAGTTCATAGGACTCCTTACGGTTGTATGTCAAGTAGACAATGCGTTGATTTGCACTGCCGGCCGGACGGTTCCCTGAAAAGACATGTTTATTTTGATACACTTTGCAGCATCTCCGATTCAAACAAAAGGAGATTGAAATGTCAAATCAAAGTCTTAAATCATAACCGCGGGTGACGCCAGGGTATGCCCTGACCAGGGTATGATCTCAACGAATCGGGGTAAGGAGAGGGGATGTTACATTTTTTGGCAGCGCAATACAAAAAAGATCTATCATTGAGATGATGTTATTTAATATTTTGCATTTTTTTATATTGCGCCTTTAATCAGGTATACCGATTTTTTATTTTTTACCCTTTATCAACATTGTCGTGGGATCCAGAAACAGCATCGTATCTTTCGGGGATTCCGGGGTTTTTTTAAAATTTTTAACATAAATTTCCTTATCACGGGGCTGAAGCTGTATAATAGCGTCAAACAGATGGCTGACCGGTTTAATCTGGGCCGGCATCTCTTCCGGGTCGGTATTTTTATGCCGGTGAGTACGTACCGTAAACCAGATGTGCTGCCCGCTTTCCAGGGCCATGGATTTTAAGTCAGTCAACTCCTGCCTTGCTTTTTCTTCAAAAGGAAAATTATCAATTAAAATCATATGGGGAGAAAAAATATTCTGCTCGGTAATATCGGCAAGCCTTTCTTTCAGCTTGGGGACGCTGAATCCGTCAACCTTGAAGGTCATGATCAGCCTCTGCGGCAGGATGCTTTCCCATAGCCGGTCGATCTGGTCGATCTGGTATTGACCGGCGATGTTGCGAAATACTTCTTCATACCAGAGACATACTTTTTCAACAGGATCATTCAGGCTGATATGAAGAACATTTTTATTTCTTAAAAGACTGTTCAGCGCCAGTTGAACAACAAACGCGGTTTTGCCTACACCGGCCCGGGCGAGTACCGCACCGAAACCGCCTTCGGGAAGAATGTCTTCTGTTTCATATCCCATGAGTCTCAAGGGATTACGGAGTATAAGATCTTTTTTCAGCATTTTAAAACTCCTTTCTTTCAGGTAAATAATGCATGATGGTGCCGGGCTGTGGCTGTCGGCCGAGTCCGGAGTATCCGGTTTTATGCCATGACTAATATCAGGCAACATTTTTTTTGTCAGCGGCGGCTTTTTTGACCAGCTCTTCCGAAATGCTCTGGGGTACTTTTTTATAACTGCTGAATTCCATGGTGAACTGGGCCTTGCCCTGGGTGGAAGAACGCAGAACAGTGGAATACCCGAACATTTCGGCCAGCGGGACCATCGCTTCGATTACACAGAGGGGACCTTCTTCCTGGGACCCAACGATCATGCCGCGTCGTTGATTTAACAATCCCATGACAACCCCCTGAAATTCGGTGGGGGTTTCCACCGCTACTTTCATAATCGGCTCATGTATTACCGATCCCGCTTTGGCGTACCCTTCCAGGAAAGCACCCCTGGCCGCGGCTTGAAAGGCCATTTCAGAAGAATCGACAGCATGGCTTGCGCCGTCATCTATGACTACTTTTATTCCGGTGACAGGGAATTCCATCTTGGGCCCCTTGGCCATGCACTGTTTGAATCCTTTTTCACACGCCGAAATGTACTGGGTAGGAATGGCTCCGCCGGTAACCTTGTTTTCAAAAACAAAGTCTTCATCACTCACCGGTTCCAGATAACCTGCAATACGTCCGTACTGACCTGATCCACCGGTCTGCTTTTTATGAATATAGTTGAATGCGGCCTTGCGGGTGATGGTTTCCCTGTAGGCTACACGCGGGTGTCCAGAGGTAATTTCGGCGTTGTATTCGCGCAGCATGCGCTCTATATAGACTTCAAGATGAAGCTCGCCCATGCCTTCAATAATCGTTTCGTTGGTCTCTGCATCCACATAGGTTCTAAATGTAGGGTCTTCCTTGCAGAACCGGTTCAACGCCTTGGACATGTTGACCTGGGATTTGTTGTCGTTGGGTACGATTGCCAGCGATATGACCGGGTTCGGGACAAACATGGAGGTCATGCTGACATTGATATCCGGGGACACGAAGGTGTCTCCGGAAGCGCAGTCAATCCCGAACAGAGCGCCTATAAAACCGGCCGGAATCGATTCGATCTCTTCCATCTGGTTGGCATGCATCCGTACGACCCGCCCGATTTTGATTTTTTTACCGGTACGGGCATTGATGACGGTGTCGCCTTTGCCGACGGCTCCCTGGTAAACCCGGATATAGGTTAGCTGTCCATACTGACCGTCTTCCAGCTTGAACGCCAGAGCAACCGTGGGGCCATCTGTTGAACTGCCCAGTGTGATCGGCTTTTCGTCATTGTCCATATCAAGGGCGATATTTTCGACATCGCCGGGGCTTGGCAGAAAATTGTTAACGGCATCCAGCAGCGGCTGAATCCCCTTGTTTTTGTAGGCGGACCCGATGAAAACCGGTGTTATCTGCCGGCTCAGGGTGCCGGTACGAACTGCATCGATGAGCAGGTCCGCGCTGACCGATTCTTCCAGGGCCGCCTCCATCAGTTCATCGGAAAACATGGATGCGGCATCGATCAGTTCTTCCCGTTTCTGGGTGGCCCTCTCCAGCAGGGAGTCAGGTATTTCTTCAATCCGCAGGATTTCGCCGTTTTCGCCGTCAAAGTACAGGGCCTGCATGGTAACCAGGTCGATTGCGCCCCGCAGGTCGGCTTCAATTCCAATGGGTATCTGCATGGCCACGGCGTTATGCCCGAGTTTTTCCCGGAGTTGAGCCGTGACCCGGTCAGGATTGGCGCCGCTTCGGTCACATTTATTTATAAAGGCGATACAGGGTACCTTGTATCGTTTCATCTGCTGATCCACGGTAATAGACTGGGACTGGACCCCGCCCACCGAGCAAAGAACCAGGACCGCGCCGTCCAGAACACGCAGAGAACGCTCTACTTCGATGGTGAAATCCACGTGGCCCGGGGTATCGATAATGTTGATTTCATGATTTTTCCATTTGCAGAAAGTCGCCGCGGAAGCTATTGTGATTCCGCGTTCTTTTTCAAGTTCCATGGAATCCATGGTGGCGCCGACACCGTCCTTTCCCTTGACATCGTGGATTGCATGGATTTTATCGGTATAAAAAAGTATTCTTTCGGTTAAAGTTGTTTTGCCCGAGTCGATATGTGCGCTTATGCCGATGTTTCTGACGGTTTTAGTATTGATCGCCATCTCTTATTCCTCTTGCATTCAGCGTCGTTCGGAACCTGGAAATCAGGCAGTTCCCGAGCAGACACTATTTTCAGGTCTTGATTAAAGACCGGTTTTAAAATAATAAAAAAATCCTTCATTAGCTTACCGGAAACAGGCAGGTAACAGGGTGAAGGATCGTTGTCAGTAGCTCATAGTATGTAAAACCTTTAAATAATGTATATCTTGAATTTAATTGTCAATATAAAATTGAAAAAATTTAAAATTTATTTACCATGTCCAAATTAAAAACAATTATATTTGACGGCGTTGCCGCGGCCTGGCCCATCTGTCTTGGCTATATTCCCATCGGTCTTGCCTTTGGAGTACTTGCCCAGAAGGCCGGTTTGGGGCCTCTTGAAATATTTTTCATGTCCCTGCTGGTGTTTGCCGGCAGTTCCCAGTTTATTGCCGTATCCATGCTTGACTGCGGAGCTGCACTGACCTCCATAATTTTAACGACCTTTACGGTGAATTTGAGACACCTGTTAATGAGCTCGGCGCTTGCGGTTTATTTCACAAAATCGAGTCGAAAAAAGCTCAGTCTTCTGGCCTACGGTGTTACCGACGAAAGCTTCGCCGTTAATTATTCAAGGTTAAAAACAGGCAAATGGGACATTGAACGGTCTCTGGTGCTAAATCATTCGGCTAACATGATCTGGATAATCAGTACGGTTGCCGGCGGTTTTGGCGGGCAATTCATACCCGCCGGTGCATTCGGGATTGATTATGCCCTGCCTGCCATGTTCATCTGCCTGCTTGTTTTCCAGTTTAACGGCCGGAAGTATTTATTTGTCGCAATGCTTGCCGGGGCTTTAGCGGTGCTTCTATCCCTGGCGCTGCCCGGTAATATGTATGTTGTTATGGCATCGATGCTTGCCGCGACTTGTGGGACGGTTCTGAAAAGGTTTTTTGAAAAATCCTCTGTAAAAAGGAAAGTCAATGACCAATGAATATATCCTGATGGTTATCGGCATGGGGCTCGTGACCTTTATCCCCCGCTGGGCACCTTTCTTCTTTCTGTCAAACCGTAAACTTCCCGAATGGCTGGTGGAATGGCTGGACCTGATTCCCGCTGCCATTTTGAGCGCGCTGTTATTACCGGCTTTGATAACCACTGGTGATCCGCGCAGGCTCATGCTTATGCAGCCGGAGCTTCTGGCGGCGATTCCAACTTTTATCTTTGCCTTGAAAACCAGGTCATTGGGAGGAACCGTGGTTGTGGGTATGTTTATGTACTGGCTGAGCTGTAAACTGTTTTAAGAATTGAAACTGGAAAAAGTATAAATTTTTAGATGCATGAATGGTTTACCGCAGGGCCGGAAGCGGATTTTTCAACATGGGCATGGGCCTGCTTAACCGCTGCGGCAATTTCAGGAGTTTCGGGCAAAACGGCTTCTATCATTGAAATGTATCCGCGGTTTAGAAGAGCCTGGAAAGAGGGCGCAAAATTAAGATCAAATACCCAGCTGATCTGCAGCAGCTTGAAATCATTTAATGTCTTCAGACTTTGAAGGCGGACGATTTTTCCCTGATGCAGCGCGTCAAGTGCCTCCTCCGAACATTTGGGATCATCCGGCAGTCCCAGTTCAATAGTGGTATTCCGGCGGCCGTTGCTTTCATTGTAATAGTCCGTCACCACTTTCCATATGTCGAGCTTGTCGGCATCCCGCAGAAGTTTCATGAAAAAAAGCTGCCTGTGGTTTTTTCCCGAGGGAAGTGTCGCGGCGTTGTGAAAGGCAATTGAACCTGCAATCAGGCGTTTTTCAGACAGAGTAAAGGATGTCAGCAGTTTGTGCTTTGCGATCTGGCGCATGCCCAGACGGGCATGATTTTCCGATGCCATGTCACTGAACGTGCCGTACACGGCATATTGTTCAAACCTTCCGATATCATGCAAAAGTCCCATTGTTTCGGCAGGCAGCAGGTCATTTTCCGAAAGATTCACAGCCCTGGCAATCATGAGGATATTTTTGCATACTCTCAGCGTATGGTTTATTTTCAGGTAAATGGCCCGGTTGTGGTCGTCGTTTTCCGTCAGGTACCCGGTGGTATAGTCGGTAAACCAATTTTTCAGGCGGTCAAGATCAACAGGCTTCATAGAAATTTTCTTTCGATCAGGTCGGCAACATCGGCGATATCTTTCAGCCCAAAGCACGGAATGTCTATTCCGGTATAGGTATCGGTAACCAGAGCCAGCCGTTCTTCTGTTTTGAGATCCAGGGGAACAGTAGATCTGCCGCTCCTGATAATTTCGATTTTGGGCTTGCTGTCTTTTTTATATCCTTCGGTAATCACAAGATCCATATCTTCAAAATATGATTTAAAATAATCCAGGTTTGCCGAATCAATATCCTTGACCATTGCAAATTTGGCATTGGAGGCTATGATTACGGTATCCGCGCCGGACCGTTTGTGCCGCCAGCTATCTTTGCCGGGTTTGTCAAACTCAAAATTCTGGTTCGTGTGTTTAATAGTTCCAATTTTATAACCCCGTTTTTTCAGTTCGGGGATCAGCAGCTCGATAAAGGTGGTTTTCCCTGATCCGGATTTTCCGACAACAGATATAACAGGAGGCATGAGAATTGTCCGATAGTTTAATGATTAATAATATTATCAACTCAGCGGCAGCATATAATCCGCCAGGCGGGTTGATGTTTTGCGCAGGTTATGGCTGAGCAGCCGGGCGATCCCCTTAAGAAGTTTGATGCCGATGTGCGGACGATTTTCAAGGATGGTAGCAAAATGATCCTTGGGCAGCAGGGCCAGAATCGATTTTGTATTGGCCTTTACAGTGGCGGAACGGGGAGAATTATCAATTAAAGCCATTTCCCCTATTGATTTTCCCCGTTTCAGTGTCGACAGAATCGCATAGCTGTCCGGTCCTGATTTTTTCATCACATCCAGGGAGCCGTACACTACAAAACAGACAAATTCACTGCGGTCCCACTCATTAAACAGGATTTCACCCGAATTGATTTCAATAAATTTCATTTGATCGGCAACATAATGAAGTTCTTCGGAATCAAGGTTGCCGAAAATTGGAATATTAAGAATAAAATCGGTCAATTCCTTTGATAATTTTCCATTTGTATTTAATTTGTCCAAATCCATTTAAAATCCTTTTTTATTATCGGGTTCGAATTGCAATTGAGTTGGCATGGGCATCAAGGCCCTCGGTTTTTGCCAGACAGATGATGTCCCGGGCATCACGGTCAAAGGCGGTTTTTGAATAGTGAATCAGGCTGGTTTTTTTGGTAAAATGCGACACTGAAAGTGCTGAAGAAAAACGGGCTGTGCCGGCTGTGGGAAGCACATGATTGGGGCCTGCAATATAGTCGCCCACGGCCTCGGGGGTGTAGGGGCCTAAAAACAGGGCTCCGGCATTGCGAATTCCGCCTATATGGGCAAAGGGGTCATCAACTAGGAGCTCAAGGTGTTCGGGTGCTATTTTATTGGCGATTGTCACGGCTGTGGCAATGTCCGGAACGACCAGCAGGGCACCGAAGTTTTTCAGGGACCTGCCTGCAATGTCCTGCCGGGAAAGTTCGGTGACTTGTCGGTCAATGGCCTTCTTAACGGCCCGAGCCACTGAATTGGAATCAGTAATCATAATCGCCGAGGCCAGGGGATCGTGTTCTGCCTGTGAAAGAAGATCCGCGGCAACAAATTCCGGATTTGCACTACAGTCGGCAATAATAAGTATTTCACTGGGACCGGCAATCATGTCTATTCCGACCCGGCCTGCCAGAATTTTTTTGGCCAGGGTTACATATATGTTTCCCGGGCCTGCAATTACATCGACCTTATCGATTGTATCTGTGCCGTAGGCCAGGGCCGCTATGGCCCATGCACTGCCGATTTTATAAATTTCATTGATGCCGACCTTGGCCGCCGCGGTCAACAGGCAGGGATTTACAATGCCCTGACCTGTGGGCGGTGTAACCATCACCATACGTTTGACACCGGCGATTCGGGCCGGGATTGCCCCCATCAAAACAGAGCTCACAAGGGGTGTCTGCCCGCCCTGGCCGCCGGGTACGTAAATTCCAGCAGCATCCATCGGATTCACCAGTTGCCCGAGAACCGTACCGGTTTTGTCCGTGGTGATCCATGATTTATCCTGCTGCTGCCGGTGAAAGGAACGGATGCGGGAGGCCGCATTGTCCAGAGCATGCAGGAAATCTTTATCCACCTGTCTTGAAGCTGCATCTATCTCGTCGCTGGTAACTTTCAAAGAGTCGATGGTCATGTCCGGGGAGTCAAACCGTCTGGCATATTTTATGACGGCCTGATCTCCGTTTTTTCTTACATCTTCAAGAATGCGGGCAACCGTATTGTACTCTTTTTTTTTAAAAGAAAGTTCCCTGTTTGCAATAGTAGAGATTCTTTTTTGTGCTGATTTAGAAGGATAGATATAAATTTTCATGGGAAAACTGTCCGTTAATGTAGTTTTGTGCTTTCACTTTGTTATTTCGGTACGCGCCTTTTTATCAATGCCGTTTTATCCGACTAAGGGTGTAGATAATTGTGCATGATTTGTCAATACCCGCGTTTATCCGATTAAATCAAAGTGCGTGAGAAGGTCTGAGTTATCTTGGTGATGCCGGTATTGATAAAAAAAACAATTGTAATCGTTTTCTTTGTTTGCTGTCACTGGAAAAACAAGTAAGGATAATACTAAACAGGTCGAGCAAACGTATTTTTTCAAAAATTCGATTGACATATTCATGACTCCTTGTACTATACATACCTTTTGAGAAAACACCCATATTGCGGCGGTGCAAACAGGCCTGCGTGCGGCCGGAAAAAATATAATTACTACAGTTAAAATGGAGGGAAAAGATGGGGGAGGATCGAATTTTTAACTTTAATGCCGGGCCGGCGGCATTGCCGCTTCCGGTTCTGGAAGAGATTAAGGGTTCGTTTTTGAATTTTGCCGGGTCCGGCATGTCCATAATCGAAGTCAGCCACCGTTCCAAGTGGTTTGATGAGGTGATTGAAGATGCCATTGCCCGTGTCAGACGACTTTTGAAACTGGATGATAATTATAAGGTTCTGTTTTTGCAGGGCGGCGCCAGCCTGCAGTTTAGCATGATTCCGATGAATTTTCTGCCCGACGGTAAAACAGCCGATTATGTGGATACCGGCACATGGTCAAGCAAGGCGGTGAAAGAGGCCCGGATTCTGGATAAAAAAGTGACCGTGGCCGCGTCATCCAGGGATCGGGATTACGCCTATATTCCGAAAAATATAAGTTTTACCGAGGATGCCGCCTATGTTCACATTACATCCAACAACACCATCAAGGGAACTCAATGGGGTAAATTTCCCGATGCCGGCAATGTGCCTTTAATCGCGGATATGTCGTCCGATATCATGAGCCGGCCCTTTGATCCCCGGCCGTTCGGCATGATATATGCCGGAGCACAGAAAAATATCGGACCGGCCGGGGTCTGCATGGTGATCGTCCGCCGTGACATGCTTG